>JBPCPQ010000252.1:0-6156 GCA_050999015.1 Pyrinomonadaceae bacterium
ACGGTTCCCGCGCCGACGAGAATCGCGTCGTACTCATGACGCAGTTCGTGGACGCGCCGCCGTGACTCTTCGCCGGTGATCCAGCGCGCGTCGCCGGTGCGTGTTGCGATTCTCCCGTCAAGTGAGCAAGCTAATTTGAGATGCACGAAGGGGCGGCGGTGGCACATGAAGTGGATGTACTTCTCATTGAGTTGTGTGGCTTCGCGCGCCATCAACCCGACGGAGACTTCAAGCCCCGCGTCGCGCAGGTGCGTGAAGCCCCGCCCTGAAACCAGCGGGTTCGGGTCTTCAATCGGCGCGACGACGCGACGGACGCCGGCCTCGATCAGCGCGAGTGTACATGGCGGGGTACGTCCGGTGTGTGAGTGGGGTTCGAGCGAAACGTATGCGGTCGTTCCTCGCGCTCGTTCGCCAGCTTGCTCAAGCGCTAAGGTCTCCGCATGCTTGACGCCCTCGTACCGATAAAAACCTTCGCCGACGACTTCGCTGTCTTTGTCAACAATCACACAGCCGACGAGCGGACTCGGACTGACCTGCCCGCTTCCGAGCGCGGCAAGTTCTAACGCCCGTCGCATCATGCGTTCATCGAAGTTCAAAGTTTCAGTTTCAAAGTTCAAAGTTTTCATTCGTAGCTCAGAGTTCAGTTCAACACTCAAAGCTTCTGCCACCAACTTTGAACTTTGAACTTTGGAACTTTGGAACTTTGAACTATTCAAACAGGCTGTTGACATACTGCTCAGAATCGAACACGACAAGGTCGTCAACCTTCTCGCCGATGCCCGCGTAGCGGATCGGCAGGCGGAGTTCTTTCGCAATCGCGACGGCGATGCCGCCTTTGGCCGTGCCATCGAGTTTTGTCAACACGATGCCGGTGACGCCCGCGACTTTGAGAAACTGTCGCGCTTGTTCGAGACCGTTCTGCCCGGTCACGGCGTCGAGGACGAGAAGCGTTTCGTGCGGAGCGCCCGCGACCTCACGCCCGGCGATGCGCTTCATCTTATCAAGCTCGGCCATCAGATTTGATTTATTGTGCAGACGCCCGGCGGTGTCAACAATCAACACGTCGGAGTTTCGTGCCTTCGCGGCTTTGAGGGCGTCGAACAAAACGGCAGCCGGGTCGGTTCCCTGCTTCTGCTGAATGAGCGGGACGCCCGTCCTCTCAGCCCAGATCGCCAGTTGGTCGGACGCGGCGGCGCGAAATGTGTCCGCCGCGCAGATCAGCACGTCGTTGCCTTCGGCCTTGATGCGTTGCGCGAGTTTGCCGATGGTGGTGGTCTTCCCGACGCCGTTGACGCCGACGATCATGATGACGTAAGGCGCGACTGATTCCGGCACGCTTTCTTCAGACGCGACGCCTTGATTTTCTGACTCTTGAAGAATTGTTAGCAATTCATCTTTAATTGCCGCCTTCAGCGCCGCGATGTCGTTAATCTGCTTACGCGCGATGCCGCGCCGCACTTTATCGAGAATGGTGAGCGTGGTCGGCACGCCGATGTCGGCGGCGACCAGCGCCTCTTCAAGTTCGTCAAGCAACTCGGCGTCAATTTGCTTGCGACCCTGAAAAACCGTATCAATCCGCTCCGACAGCGATTCGCGCGTCGCGGAAATGGCGCGGCTAAATCGCGTGGCAAAAGCCTGCTCAAGCGCGGCCTCTTCAGCCTGCAACTCTTCCATCGAACGGTCAAGGCCGAGGACTGAAGTGGTGAACGGCGAGCGCGAGGGCACGGTACGCGGCGGCGGAGCGGGCGGCGCGGCGAAAGTGGCCGGAGTAATTGGCGAAGCTCCGCGACGCTCTTCCGTTACCGGCTTTAGAGACTGCGCGGTTATTTTTTCTTCGCGCGCCAAAGGTGGCGGCGTCGGCGCACCGCCCGTCGTTGTCGGCTCGATCACCGGAAGAGCGGTCAGCGATTCATCGGGTTGTGTCGAAGGTGAAGTCGCCGGCGGCTCAAGCTGAGTTGCCGTGGCCTGCCCCTGACCTTGTGCGAGTTCCGTTGCGGCTGGCGTTGTGGTTGCCGGCTCATTAAGTCCGAGCGTGATAAAGCGGTCTTCTTTTTTTCGTCTCCAGAAAAGTCCCATGAGATAGATAAATACCCTCTAAAATAAAGTTTGAGTCCGAAGTCAGCGATTATAAGCACAACCACCACACTGCGACAAAAGCACCAGCGGCGGCGGTACGCTTAGGCGGGCAATCAACCGTGTCCCGCGCGCATCTGATATTTTGCAAAGGACGTCGCGGCGTGCGTCAAACTTCGCTTAAATATCGGGCAGGGATAATGTATACTCTGCCGTCATAACAATAACCTCTCCCTTGGACAAAATGAACGAGTGCGGTCGTGGTTGTTTTCTGCCGACAGCGCCAGCCTCTTGATTAGGAAGTGGGGTGGATTATGGGAAGAGCTTTGTTTGTTTGCGCCATCGTGTTGTGCGCCGCCGCGTCGCCCGGTTTGGCCGGCACTGTGGTGGGTGATGTCATCCGCACCGAGAACCGTGCGGCAATCGAAAGCGCCATGCCGCAACAAGACGGACGATTCGGTGAGCCGCGCGATGAAGTCTCCGAAGACGAGCGTAAGCGCCGGAGGAACGACGCGAAGAAGGTTTATAAGTTAGGCGTGCAGTTCGGCATTGAAGGAAGATACGTCGAGGCGATTGATGCTTTCAGGAGATCAATCTCGCTTGACGGGACTAACCCCGACGCCTACTTCGGGCTGGGGCATGCTTACTCCGATTTGGGACGCTGGTCGGAAGCCGCCGAAGCCCTGAAGCAGGCCGTGCGCCTTAACCCGAAGGACGCCGAGGCATATCACCGTCTGGGTATGGCTTATTTCAAAGGTGGTAGGTATGAACAATCCATCGCGGCGTTCAAGGAAGCGCTGCTCCTCAAGCCGAAATGGGCCGACGCTCGCTACAACATTGCCAACGCTTTTTTCAACATGGGTCGCTATGAGCCGGCTATCGTCAACTACAACGACGTGTTGCACTTCAAACCTAATCTCGCCGACATACACAATGATTTAGGTGTTGCCTACACTGAACTCGGAAGGCACGCGCCGGCGACGGAATCTTTCAAGCGCGCACTTGACCGCAACTCAGACGACGCTTACGCCCACAACAATCTCGGGCTACTCTACTTTCAACAGGGACGGCAGCGCGACGCGGTCAGTCATTTGAAGCAGGCGGTGCGCCTCGCTCCCAACGATGACGGCATCCGCGACAACTTTAATCTCGTCAGCGCCGGCATCGAAAGGGCGGCGGTCGGCGAGCGTGTGGCATCGTCGAATTCTGAAAGAGTGGGCGTTAATGACGCGGGCGCCGGGAGAGGGTCGGGCATTTCGACGACGCGCTGGCGCAGCCGCAGCAGCATTGTCCGCATCGGTGAGTTGAAAGAACTGGGCACGACGGAACAGATCGCGGTCGTCTCCGCTTCGCTGTTTTCACCGAGGACCATTTCGCCCGACACTACATCTGAGCGAACACCCTCTACGAATGCTGCCACGAATGCCGCCATCAATGTCGCTCCTGATATATCTTCGGAGCGAACTGCTCCTCCCAAGCCCGCTCCAATTAAAACAGCCTCCGCACCTTTACCTTCCGTCGGCTCTGCCGTTGATGGTGTGATGCGCACCGCGCCGAGGACGACGGGCGAGCTGTCAACAATTGCTCCGATTGACGTTGACGCAACGCCCCCCACAATCTCAAAAACGGAGCCGGCGATGCCCGCCGCGAAAGAATCGCCGGGCGCTGTTATGACTCCGAATGCAACTACCACCACCACTGCGGCTGCTCCCGTCGCGCTAACGGATATTTACCGCGTCGGACTTGGCGACGTGCTTGACATCCGGCTCCTCAACTCGCCGACTTCCGCTTCGACCCTCTACACAGTGCTGGCGGGCGGGCTGATTGAATATCCGTTGGCGGGCGACCCCGTGGTGGTCGCCGGGATGACAACCGACGAAATCGCGGCGCGAATTTCCACGGAGTTGCGGCGTCGCGCCGTCCAAGATAATCCGCAGGTGATTGCCAGCGTGCGCGAGTATTCGAGCCATGCGGTCATCGTCAGCGGGCTTGTCGCCGAGCCGGGCAGTAAAATCATCCGGCGCGAGGCGATTCCGCTTTATGTCGTGCTCGCCGACGCGCAGCCCCGCCCGGAAGCGGGCCGTGTGGTCGTCGCCTCGCACGCGACCGGCACGAATAGCGAGATTGATCTCGCCGATACGAAGGCGCTGAACGCGCTCGTGCATCCGGGAGACGTGATTACGGTCGCGGCGCGCGTGCTGCAGTTCTATTTTATCGGCGGACAGGTTAACGAGCCGGGGCAGAAAAGTTTTCACGTGGGACTGACGTTGACGCAGGCGATTCTCGCGTCAGGCGGCGTGCTACACACAGGGTCAAGCTCGGCGCGCGTCGTCGGGTCGGTGCTGACGGCGGGCGTCGTCTCTTCGTCGTCAAAAAGTCCTGTGCGGATCACGCGCCAAAGTTCCGACGGTCATCTTGTCACCGTCGAGTATAACTTGCGCGACATCGTGTCGGGCCAGACGCCCGATCCGCCGGTGCAACCGGGCGACCGGATCGAAGTTGGTAAATGACTTGCACGAACGATTCATTGCCACACGGAATGACGGCATGAGTGGGGGACTTCGCAGAAGATGAGTGCGCAGCTATTGATGCAGGCGGCGGAAAGCGGCGACGCAGATGTCGTCGAGTCTTTGTTGGCCGAGAGCGCGGACGTTAACGAGCCTCTCAACGGCGGCGAAACCGCCCTTATTCGTGCCGCGTCGAACGGTCACGTCGAGACCGTAAAAATTCTTCTGGCGAAAGGCGCGGACGTCAACGTCAAACCGGCGAACGGCATGACTGCGCTAATCCGCGCGGCGTTTTTCGGCCACGCTGAGGTCGTCGCCGCTTTGCTTGAGCGCGGAGCCGACACCACTGCGGAAGACCCGCTCGGACAAACTGCTCTCAAATGGGCGACGGCGAAAGGCCACATCGGAATCGTTAAGCTGTTAAAGAACGCTCCGCCCACCGTCGCCGCCGATTCTCCGGCAATCGCGGCGTTTACTGCCCCGGTTCCTCCGCCGATCCTTTCGCCGGCTCCTTCGTTGCCTCCGCCTGTTCTCAACGCCAGTTCGGATGATGAGGACGAAGTCACAAAGATTAGTGTGCGAAAAATCGTTTTGGCGAAAGATGTCGCGGCGGAGCGAGTCAAGAATGAATTTGCCGCCCAGCCGCCACCTCCGATGTCCCGCTCAATCCTCATTGCGCCGGTGGCGGCCAGCGATGACCCGACCGATGATTACTCTGATTCTCCATCGGGAGGAAGTCTCAGACGAGTTGCGCTCAAGGCTTTCGCTGCGGCTCTCTTGATTTCCTTTGCCGGCACAATCGCGTTCTACTTTTTTTCGCGCAATGAGCAGCCGGCAGAGGCGGGTGCAACAGCATCACCGGTGGAGCAGCCTGCCAGCGTTTCTACCCCGCCAACCCAACAACCGTCGGTCTCTCTACCGAGGCGGCGCGGCAGCGAGAAGGTTTCGTCGGGACCAACTACCGCACTTTCCTCAACCGACCGTACCGCCATTCGCGGCGGCGAAAGTGCCTCACCGAACAAACCGCCGGCTAGAACAGATGCTCCGGTGTCTGGTGAAAGACCTAACACGGGGCGCGCTGGCGACGCATCGGCGGCTGATTCTGCTAAGGCTGCAAAAAGCACTCCCGCCGACCGGCCAAGGCTTTCTTCTCAGAATCCGACCACCGGAGACGACGCGAGTGTGACTCCGCCGCAGAGCGTCCCGCAACGCCGTGTCGCCGTCTCGGCGGCGACGCCTTCGCCCACACCAGCGTCAAGTGCTTCGCCCGCGCCGAAGAAAAAAGTCATCCAGTGGCCTTAAATTCAGAACGGCGGCCAGCCTTAATTAATCGTCGGCCCGAAGACGAAAATTCCCGCGACCGAATCTCTCCGGTATTCATTGAACGACAATTATGGTAGCGAAGCAGTAGGCACGCACACGTGGCGAGTGAGCGTGTGACATACGCGGAAGAACTACAACTTTTTCATCTACACAGCCGGGGCGCTCACTGTCGGTGCTTCTTTTACGGGGACGGATGAAAGCTCTCTGGCGCGGCGTGACAGGCGCACGCGCCCCGGCGTGATCTGCCCGGAAT
>JBPCPQ010000486.1:0-4546 GCA_050999015.1 Pyrinomonadaceae bacterium
TATTCGAGGGCGCGCCGGCGGTTCGCGCCGGATTGCGCTACGGCGACCGCATCACCGAAGTTGATGGCAAGGACGCGCGCGACTGGTCACAGGTTCAAGTCTCATCGGTGGTGCGCGGCGAGCGCGGGAAAACCGTGACGCTCAAAGTCGAGCGCGCGGGGGCGAATGCTCCCATCTATCGAGACATCGTGCGTGACTCGGTGCCTCTGCCGTCCATCAGTACAGCTTACGTGGTGCGCCCCGGCATTGGTTACATCGCGCTGACGCGCGGCTTCAACCACACCACGACGGATGAATTGCGCTCGGCCATCAGCAACCTCGAAAAACAGGGCATGCGCCAACTCGTGCTTGACCTGCGAAATAATCCCGGCGGATTGCTCGAACAGTCAATCAGCGTCAGCAGCCTATTCGTGGGGCGCGGCCAAGCCATCGTTTCAGTTCGCGGGCGCGATGACGACGGGTCGAAAGCGTATAAAAACACCGGCACCGAGCCAATCGGCATTCCCCTCGTCGTCCTGATTAACCGCAACTCGGCGTCCGCGTCGGAGATCGTCGCAGGCGCGGTGCAGGATCACGGACGCGGTTTGGTCGTCGGCGAAACGAGCTTCGGCAAAGGTTTGGTGCAGCGCGTCTTTCCGCTTCCTTTCGGCGCGGGGTTGACGCTCACGACGGCGAAGTATTACACGCCCTACGGACGCTTGATCCAGCGCGACTACTCGAACGGCTCGCTCTACGATTACTACGTGCGTCACGATGCCGCCGACGAGCCGAAACCGCAGACGCCCCGCTCGCCGACTCTGTCCACGCAACCGGCAATCGCGCCCGGCGCTCTCCCGACACCTCTGACCACTCCGCCGCCGCCCGCTCCTGCTGGCCCGGCCATCAAAACCGCTGCCGGGCGTATCTTTTACGGCGGCGGCGGAATCACGCCCGATGTCGAAGTGAAACCGCTCGACGTTACTTTACCGACGCGCGGTCGCATCTATGAAGCGGCTTTCCAGTTTGCGCGACGGCTTGCCGCCGGTGAGATTAACGGCCTTGAGAGTTACCGCATTGGTAACACGCAATTTAATCACACGCTGCGCCCGACTGATTACCCGGTGACGGATCGAGTCGTCGAAGCGTTTCGCAACTTCGTGCGGCGCGACGCGCAGCTTGGTTTGAGCCTCGCGCAGATTGACGCCGACCTCGATTACGCGAAGCTTCGTATCCGTGACGAATTAGTGACCGCCGCGTACAGCGCCGAGGCGGGCGGGCGAGCGTTACTCGAAAGCGACCCGCAATTCCTCCGCGCTCTCGAAGCCCTGCCCGGCGCCCGGCAACTCGCCGAAAGCGTGAGCCGCGTCCCCCCGCTTAACTGAGGCCGCGCCTGTGCCCTCAGATTAAAATTATCCGCTGCTTCCGCGAATCCGGCGCGCTCCTGCATGAACGCGGCTAAACACGAACGGTTTAAACTCATAGAAGTTACGCCGATGAGCGAAAAAGTTTAGAGCGACGGCTTGAGCCGTGAGTGGTGGCCGTCATTTCACGCCTGAAGGCGTAACTCTAAACTCCTTCTGCGTAACTTCTAACTCATTCCTCATCGTCGAAATTGGCGTGGCTAAGTGTACGGTAGTAAACATCTCTGATATACTCCGCCCGCTATTTACATCTCAGCGTGTTGATTGAGTTTCTGACCCCCCGCTCGCGTCGTCTGTTGCGAAATCTCAGACCATCGCTCAGCGAAGAATCCAGCGCTTCCCTAATGCTTTAGGTTGAGGGAGCGCTGTGTGCCTTTCGATTGGAGAAGAGTTTTTTTTAGCGCGGCCATCTAGGGTAACAGCGATGCTTGGCAGGCCTCGTGCTGCGATACGCCGTCGCGAAGAATTGTTTCGTGACGAAGGAGAATAAAGAGAGCAATGAAGATTCTGTTGTATAACCCGGATAACGGTGTGACGCGCAACTTTATGCCGCACCTGTGGATGTTTCTTCTTCAGGCGCTGACTCCCCCTGAACATGAAGTATTGTTGATTGACGGCAATGCCCGCGCGATGAACGAGGAAGAGTTGGTGCAGTTTGTGCGCGAGCAGGGTGTCGGATTGGTCGGCATCGGCGCGATGACGAGAATGGTGGCGAAGGCGTATCGCGTCGCCGATGCACTGCGCGCCGCCGGCGTGCCCGTCGTGATGGGCGGCCCGCACGTTACGGAAGTGCCGGACGAAGCGCTCGGACGCGATGGCGGGGTGCGGCATGCCGACGCGGTGGCGCTTGGCGAAGCCGATGAAACGTGGCCGCTGATTGTCGAAGATGCCGCACGGGGAGAGTTGAAAGACATCTACCAGCCGGAGCGCGACGCGAAAGGTCTGGATCGTAAGCCGACCCTGCAACCTTATCCTTCAATCCCGTGGGAGACGCTCGACCTCGATCAATTCAGCCTCGTGCCGAAGTTCATGCGCCCGATTCTCGGACGAATGGGCGGCGGCTGGGGCACGTTCCACGTCGTGCCCATCGAGACCGGGCGCGGCTGTCCTTACGGCTGCGAGTTTTGCACCGTCACCGGCTTCTTCGGCGATTCGATTCGCTTCCGCACCAACGAAAGCGTCGTCGAAGAGTTGCTGCGGCTCAAGGCGCGCGCACGGCGCGAGGGCGGACAGATCGCCGTCTTCTTTATTGACGATAACCTCGCCATCAACATCAAACGTACCAAGTCGCTGCTGAAAGACATCATCGCCGCCGACGCGCAGCTTCCGTGGGTCGCGCAGATCAGCGCCAACCTGCTTCGTGATGAGGAACTCGTTGACTTAATCGCTGAGTCGGGCGGCAAGTGGGTTTTCATCGGGATGGAATCCATTGACCCGGTGAACATGGCGGCGGTGAACAAAAATTTCAGCAAGCCCGGCGAATACGCCGCCGTGCTCGACCGCCTCGCGCAACGTAACGTCTATGCGATCACGTCGTTCATCTTCGGGATGGACAACGACACGCCGGGCGTCGCCGAGCGCACGCTTCATCAGATTCGCAGTTGGCCGCCGGGGCTTCCGGTCTTCGGCCAACTAACGCCATTCCCGGCGACGCCGCTCTACGAGCGTCTACAGAAAGCGGGACGGCTCGACCGCCCAAAGCACTGGATGGACTTCGCCCCGTTCGAGATGGCGCACACGCCGTTGAAGATGACGATCAAAGAGGCGCGCGTGGAAGTGAATCACGCATGGGCTGCTTCGTACAGCCCGGAGCGCAATGCGTCGGCGCTCGACGCAATCGCGCACCAGCCCGTTCAATACCGCATCAGCCATTTGATCGCGCGCCTCTTCTTTCACGGCATCTACTTTCCGCAGATGGGCACGCGCGCGTGGCTCAAATTACTCGCACAGAACCGGCGCACGATTTTCAAGCTCGTCCGGGAAGGCGCCGCCACGTGGCGCGCGGCGAAGAAGAGAAACCGGGGCGTCGAGTTGCAGCCTTCTTACCGTAACAAGTAATCGGGTACGAGATTGCCTCACTCGATTACGCGCGCGATGATGCATTTCAAATAAAGAGTTTCGGGAACACCGACAAGCACCGGATGGTCGCGCGCTTGAATTCGTTTCTCGATGATCTGAACGCGCCGCCGCGCATCAGCCGCCGCTTCCGCGATGACATCAAGAAACATCATCTCCGACATGTGATACGAGCAGGTGCAGGTGACTAACACGCCTCCCCGCTCCAGCAGTTTGAGGGCGCGCAAATTTACCTCTTTGTAGCCGCGCGCCGCCGCCACCACGCTCGCGCGGTTTTTGGCGAAGGCCGGCGGATCAAGCACAATCATATCAAAGCGCTTTCCTTCCATCTCCATCTCTCTTAGCGCGTCGAACACATTCGCCTCACGAAACTCGACGTTCCCCGCGCGGTTCAATTCCGCGTTACGACGCGACGCGGCGACTGCCTCCGCCGACACGTCGAGGCCGAGGACGCTCTCGCATTGCGGCGCGATGTTGAGCGCGAACCCTCCATTGAAGGTGAAGCAATCGAGCGCCCGCCCCCGGGCGTACCGCCGGGCCGCCGTGTGATTCTCGCGCTGGTCGAGGAACGCGCCCGTCTTCTGCCCGCCGAGCGGCGCGACGCGGAAGCGGACGCTATGCTGAACAACTTCCATCTCATCACTCGCCAACTCGCCGTAAAGCACGCCGGCGCGCATCTCTAACCCTTCGAGCGCGCGCACGCGCACATCGTTGCGCTCCACCACCGCGCGCGGATTGAACTCTTCAACGAGCAACCCGGCCAAAGTCTCCTTAAGCGCCTCGGTTCCCTGCGAGAGCGTTTGCATCACCAGCACGTCGGCGTACTTGTCCACAATCAACGACGGCAGAAGGTCGCCCTCGGAGTAAACAAGACGGAAGGCGTCCGCCCCGCGCTCGATTCCGGCGCGACGCGCGGCGGCTTCACGTAAGCGCCCGCGCCACCACTCGCGGTCAATGGTTTCGTCCGCGAGCGTCAACACCCGCAGGGCGATTTGCGATTGGTCGCTCCACAGTGCATGCGCGACGAATTTATCGCGCTCGTCCACCACGCGCACAATCGAGCCGCCCGC
>JBPCPQ010000054.1:0-4504 GCA_050999015.1 Pyrinomonadaceae bacterium
GTTAGAAAGTGGTCGCCGGCTTTAACTGACATCCGACATCTAACCTTCTGATCTCTGCTTTAAAAGCTTTTCGCCCGTGTGTAAGAGTTTTCGGGAGTGAGTTCGATGACGCGCTCGCGGCCCGAAATGTTGACCGGCGGCAAACGCCATGAAATGTTTTGTTGCCCGCCTTTAAGCTCGGCATGCACCCACCATTTGCCGGGCGGGACGCTGGCAGTCGCTTCGCCGCGCTCGTCGAACTGTCCGGCGACGGGCTGCCTTTTGCCCATCTGTTGGACGAGAAAATCATCGAAGCGCATGCCGACACGACGCCTCGAGTCTAAATTGCGTTGCGCTTCCTTGCGCTGCGCTTCCTTGCGCTGCGCTTCAAACTTGCGTTGCGCTTCGATGACGTCAACTGAATAGAATCGGAAGGTAGCAGTTTCAATCGGGACGACGTTGTTTGCAGACGGTCGCAAGATAAGGCGCACGGTCGTGCTGCTTGATTCGTTCGTGGCTTCGCTTCCGTTGCCGTGATTGTCGTGCGGCAACCGCCGATAGATGTTCCACCCTGCTCCGAACAGTGCGAGGAGGAGCACGGCACGCAACGCTGCGATGGCAATGGTGTGGATGAAACCGCGCATGTTCACGTCAAAGCGCCGTCGTCACGCACCGTCGGCGGTGACAACAGGCATTCACCGTTCAGGCCATCAGTCCCTTCTCGCGTAGCGCGCTGTCTAACTCGCGGTTGCTCGGCTCCGACAGCACCTGCCCCGCGATGTCTACGGTCGGTTTACGTTCTTTACCGCCGTTCTGCTTCTTCACCCACTCGGAAGCCTGAGCGTCCTGCTCGACGTTGATATATTCATAACTCACGCCGAGACTGTCGAGATGTTCGAGCGCCCGCCGGGTGGCACCGCACCAATCAGCGCCATAGACTTTGATCGCCATTGCTTGTTCTCCCGTCCTGATTGAAGTTATTGCAGACATCATATCATGGCGGTGACAACCCATGCGGCGAGCGGTGCAACTCGCCTCAAGTTATTCGCGCTTGCCCCCGGCAAAGGTGTTAGACTAAGCTCTCGAAAGTGATAAATGATGAGTGACAGGTGATGAATTGCGGCTTCCTGAAGCGCACTGTTCACCGCGACCGCCGGCGCGGACTGACACCTTCGGCGGTTCCGTTTGATTGGCGCTCCTAATCACTTATTACCGTTTACCTATCATTCTTAAAACGATTTTCCGGTCACATTCGGGTTCCATCAGGAAGCGGGAAAACCTCAAGTGTACGATCCAGCAGCAGACGGGTTTCATGACGAGTGCGGTGTCTTCGGTATCTTCGGTCATGCGGAGGCCGCTCAACTCACCTACCTCGGACTCTACCAACTCCAGCATCGCGGGCAGGAATCATGCGGCATCGTCTCGAGCGACGGCGCGCAACTCCGCTCCGAGCGCGCGATGGGTTTAGTCTCGGAAGTCTTCGACGAAGAAACTCTTAACCGCCTGCCCGGCGCGAGCGCCATCGGCCACACGCGCTATTCGACCGCCGGCGAAGTCTCGATCCGCGAGGCGCAGCCGTTTCTCGTCAAAGGTCGCCACGGGCAGACCGCCATCTGTCACAACGGCAACCTTCCGTTTGCGACCGAAGAACGGAAACGACTCGAAGAAGCCGGCGCGATTTTCTCTTCGACTTCGGACACCGAAGTCGTGCTGCACGGCATCGCGCGCTCGCACGCCACGAACATCTTCGACGCGATACCCGAAGTCCTCTGCGAAACCGAGGGCGCGTTCTCAATGCTCTTTCTCACGCCCGACGCGCTGATTGCGATTCGTGATTCACGCGGCTTTCGCCCGCTTGCGCTCGGGCGCTTGGGCAAGGCGTGGGTCGTCGCTTCGGAGACGTGCGCGTTTGATTTGATCGAAGCCGAATATGTCCGCGATGTCGAGCCGGGCGAGATGATTACGATTACGCGCGACGGCCTTCGCTCGTCGTTTCCGCTGCCGGAACAAAAGCGTTCCTTCTGCATCTTCGAGCACGTTTATTTCGCGCGCCCCGACTCACTCATCTTTAGTCGTTCGGTCAACGAATCGCGCCACAAGATGGGCAAGCGCCTCGCCATCGAACACCCGGCGAAAGCCGACATCGTGGTGCCCGTCCCCGACTCCGGCACCGCCGCCGCCATCGGCTACGCGGCGCAAAGCGGCATCAACTTTCGTCAGGGTCTCGTGCGCAACCACTATGTCGGGCGCACCTTCATCGAGCCGAAGCATGAGATTCGCTCGTTCGGCGTGCGCCTCAAATTGAACCCGGTGCGCGATTTGATTAAAGGCCGCCGCGTCGTCCTGATTGACGACTCGATTGTGCGCGGCACGACCTCGAAGAAGATCGTCCACATCGTCCGCGAAGCCGGCGCGACCGAGGTTCACGTCCGCATCAGTTGCCCGCCCACTCTCTCCCCATGCTTCTACGGCGTGGACACGCCGAACAAGTCCGACTTGATCGCCGCGCAGATGTCCACCGAAGAGATTCGCCGCTTCATCGAAGCCGACTCGCTCGGCTACCTCTCGCTCGAAGGGATGCTCAACGCGACCGGCATCCCCGCCGACTCGGCCTGCGTCGCCTGCTGGACGGGCCACTACCCGACACGCATCACACGCGAAGCCGAAACCATGTTCGCCCGCGAGCGCGAGCCGGTGCCGTCAGACTAAGGGACGAGGGCGAAGGGATGAGGGATGAAGAACATATCTCTTTTGTTTCATCCCTCATCCTTCCGCCCTCATCCCTTCTCATGTGGAGGTTGTTAAGTGGCGCAAACTAGACGCGGGTGCGCGTTCGCGATTCTCATCGGCATCGGCATTTTGCTGGCGCTCGTCGTCTGGAAATTCTTCTGGCCGTGGATTGAGGAGCGTTGGACGAAGCGCCTGCCGCCGCCTTCGGGCAACGCGCTGCAAGTACACATGCTCGATGTCGGGCAGGGCGACGCGATTCTCGTTATCGCGCCGTCGGGCAAGACGGTGCTCGTTGATGCGGGTACGCCCGGCAGTGGCAAAAAGATTCTCGACGCGATGCGGCGCTACAACGTCGGCGAGATTGATCTGATGGTCGCTACACACGCCCATGCCGACCACATCGGCGGGGCCGACGAAGTAATCCGCGCGGCCACCGTAAAAAACGTCCTCGACAGCAAGGTTCCGAACACGACGAAGAATTACCAAGACTTTCTCTTGGCGATTGAAGAAAAAGGCGTGACGTACATCGGGGCCGAGCCGGGACGCACCTTTGATCTCGGCGACGGCGCGATACTATCCGTGCTCGCGCCCATCCCCCCGCTCTTCACGAAAGATCAACTCCGTTCGGGCGGCAACGAGCCGAACGCCAACTCGGTCGTCACGCGCCTCGACTACGGCGAGTTCTCGATGATTCTGACCGGCGACGCCGAAGCGCAGACCGAACTGCGTCTGATCAATAACGGGGTGAACCTCACTGCCGACGTGTTGAAGGTCGGGCATCACGGCTCGAAGTATGCGACTTCGGATGAGTTGATCCGGCGCGGCAAGTTCAAAGCGGCGATCATCTCGGCGAGCGTTGATAACCGCTACGGCCATCCGAGCCAGGAAGTGCTCGACCGTCTGCGCGCCGCCGGTATTCAGCTTTACCGCACTGACTTGCAGGGCGAAATCTCGATTACGACGCGCGGCGATGACGCATACGAGATCAAGACCGCGCGCCAAGCCACCGAAGACATGTGGGCGGGGCGTGCCGCACAAAGAGACGACTCCTCCCGCTCCGGCTTCGTCGCCTACGGCGACTTCGGCCCCGCGCCGAAACCGAAGAAGAGTCCTGAGCAGCGGAGCCGGGGCGCGAGCGGCGGGAGGTGATCTGCTCGTAAATCATGAATCGTGAGTTTCAAACAGTTAAGGCCGGGCATGTTGCTTTTCACCATTGACGATTTATGTTGAGGGATTTGAACAGATGGCCGAGAACACACAAAAGCGCGCCACGTCGGCAAAAGTCCGTGGCGTGATTGATCGCGTCGAAGACGGTGGAATGGCCGTCGTCCTCGTCGGCGACGATGAGGAAACTTCGATTGACGTTCCGCTCGCGTTGCTCCCCGAAGGAGCGGGCGACGGCGACCACCTGACGATCACCTTTACGCTCAACAAAGAGTCGCGCGCCGAAGCCGAAGAGCGCGTCAAAGCGCTTCAGGAAAGGTTGTCGAAACGCAGCAACACGGGCGAGAAGAAAGATATTAAGCTGTGAGCAATCAGCTATCAGTAGTTTTAACCGAAGCGACTGTTTTAGCTGATAGCTGATGGCTGATAGCTAAAAGCTACGAACATGCCCAACCCCATCACCTACTCCGACGCCGGCGTTTCGATTGACGCGGCGAACCGCGCGGTTGACCGCATCAAGGAATTGGCGCGTGGGACGTTCAACGCGCGCACACTTTCTGAAATAGGGTCGTTCGGCGGCATGTTCGACGGTGCCTTTCCCGCGATGCGCGCCCCCGTCTTGGTCGCCTCG
>JBPCPQ010000462.1:0-15085 GCA_050999015.1 Pyrinomonadaceae bacterium
CGTGGGTCGCGGACGTGGCCGAGCGGCGGCCCCATGTAGAGCGTCCCGCAGGTCTGGCACTTAAAGAGCACTTCATCACCGCGCAAATGTTCCTCGGCCTCTTCGCCGCCGGTGCGCAACTGCTTCAGGTGGCCGTTGCACAACTTACCTTTTTCGTTCCTCTCGTTGCAGACCGTTTGCGCGTTGACGATCTTTTTCGGCACGCCCGCCTGCGACGCTTGCTGCTCGGTGGGCGCGATCTTCGCCACCGGCGTATCCCCCGAAGGAGGCGGCGCGGCAATGGTGTTCATAGTATCAGTTGACATGATATTGGCTTCGGTGTCTTTAGTTTTCAGTAAGAAGAGAAGCTAGCAAAGAGAAGATGCATCCATCCCATAATCGCTCTCGGCCTACACCTGCATCTTACGGAGAAGGGAATAAGGGCGTCAACACAATTAAGGAGGAAGGATGAAGGCGGGAGGATGAATAAGACTTAATGATTCCCCGAAAGGGTGATTCAGCGAACAGACGAAACCCCGGATTGATTTCTTCATCCTTCCGCCTTCAACCTTCGTCTGGTGTATGCTACGCGGCGCATGTTGAGGACAGTATTGGGTGCTTTGTGGCGCGGCGCGCCGAGACGAGTTCGTCGGTGGGGCGTATGGGTAGTCGAGCCGCGCTTCGCGGCGACCGCCGGGGCGGTTGTGTCGGACGAGCGCGGTCGCGTGCTGTTGCTCGACCACACGTTCCGCCGGGGCAGCGGGTGGGGTATTCCGGGCGGTTTCCTGATGAAGGGTGAACAGCCGGAAGACGCCGTGCGGCGCGAACTGCGCGAGGAGACCGGGATTGAGCTTGACCGCGTGGAACTCGCCTTCGTGCGGACGATCAAGCGCCCGCGCCAAATCGAAATTATCTACCGCTGCCACGCCAATTGTCCCGATGAAGCTCTCGCCCGCAGCATTGAAATCAAAAGCCTCGCATGGTTCGCGCCGGATGATTTACCTTCCGAGTTGCCCCGCGACCAACATCAACTAATCGCGCGTGTGCTGACCGGTAGTTAAGAAGACTTTTGAGTAATGATATGCTGCAAAAAGATAGAGGTTAGAGGCCGGAGGTCAGAGGCTGGTTACACACAGCCTTTGGCTGACCTCCGGCCTCTAACCTCTGACCTCTGATTCAGGAGAATGAAAAACCATGATGCCGAAGCTTATTCCGTCGCAGGAAGACGTGATGCGGACTTTGAAACGGACGGGCGCTTTCCGGGAAGGCCATTTCGTTTACCCTTCGGGAAAGCACACGCCGCATTACTTTCAAATGCCGCTCGCTTTTCGCTACTACGACACAGCGCGCGTGTTGGCCGTTGCGCTTAGCCGCAAGTTCCGTCTCGAAAAAGAGATTTCGAGCGCGCTCCCCAAAATCGCGATCATCTCTCCGAGTCCCGGCGGCATCCCGGTCGCCTTCGGCGTGCGCGAGGCGCTCAGCGCCGAACAGATTTACTGGGCCGAACGCGAGGACGGCAAGCGCCGCTTTCGCCAGTACGTCAATCAGGGCGAAGTGAATCCGTGTGTCATCGTGGACGACATCACGCGCAGCGGCGACGCGCTGCTCGAGACTGTCAACATCGTGCGTGAACTTGGCGCGACGATCATCGGTTGCGGCGTCATCGTCCGCTTCACCTCCGCGCCCGACAAGATTGGCGATGTGCCAATTCTTTCTCTCATGGATTACGAAGCCAAATGGTATGACGAAGGCGAGCAGTGTGCGGATTGCCGGAAAGATGTCCCGGCGGAGCACGTCCGTTTTTAGCAGTTCAAAGTTCAAGGTTCAAAGCCATGTGCCTTAACTTTGAACTTTAAACTTTGAACCCTGAACTAAATCTCGTGTCGGTTCGTCAGCGCCTTGTCCATCGTCACTTCGTCAACGTATTCGAGGTCGCTGCCGACCGGCATGCCCATCGCAATGCGCGTCACGCGCACGCCGAGCGGCTTCAGGAGGCGGTTGATGTAGTTGGCCGTCGCTTCGCCTTCCATTGTCGGGTTGGTGGCGAGAATCACCTCGCGGACTTCGATGCCTTCGTTGTTTTCGGGACGCAGGCGGGGGAGGAGATTCTGGAGCCGGAGATTCTCCGGGTTGACGCCGCGAATCGGCGACAGGCTTCCGTGCAGGACGTGGTAGAGACCCGGATAGCTGCGCGTTTTTTCGACGGCGATGAGATTGTAAGGTTCTTCGATGACGCAGATCATCGAGCGGTCGCGCGATGGAGAGGCGCAGAAGCGGCACGGGTTAACGTCCGTCAGATTGTTGCAGACATCGCATGAAACGATCCGGCGCTTAACTTCCTGAAGCGCGTCCGCAAAACGCTCAACGTCCGCGTCCGACATTCGCAGAATATAAAACGCGAGACGCTGCGCCGACTTCTGGCCGATGCCCGGCAGTCGCTTAAACTCGTCAATCAGTTTTGTGACCGGCTCAGAGTATTCGAGCATAATTCGATTTCGGATTGCGGAATGCGGATTGAAGAAACAACACTTTCTAATCCGCATTCCGCAATTAGAGGATTCCCGGCGGGAGCATGCCGCCGAGCTTGCTTTGCATCGCTTCGTCAACCTTGCGGCTCGCCTCGTTGACGGCGGCGACGATCATGTCCTGAAGCATCTCGACATCGCCGTCCTTGACGGCCTCCGGGTCAATCTTGAGCGATTCCAGTTCTTTAGTCCCGCGCATCTGCACGGTGACCACACCGCCGCCCACCGAGGCGTCAACGATCATCGCCTCCATCTCTTTCGTCATCTTCTCCTGCATAGCTTGCGCCTGCTTCA
Organism: Pyrinomonadaceae bacterium; assembly: GCA_050999015.1. Lineage (GTDB taxonomy): Bacteria > Acidobacteriota > Blastocatellia > Pyrinomonadales > Pyrinomonadaceae > JBPCPQ01. Next base: position 2,799 of record JBPCPQ010000462.1, read on the forward strand.
TCATCTTCTGCATGTCCATCCCACCCGGAAACTTCATTGTGATGCCCTCTCTTCGGATTGAATCTTATGTAATCCATCCTAACTTTCATCCCGCGCGAATGCAACGAGGGAAGTCTGGAGTCTGGAGTCTGGAGTCGTGAGTCAGCTTGATTTTGTTCTTGACTCAAGACTCTCCAGACTCCAGCCTCCAGCCTGTTCCCGTATGAAGCGTTACGTTATCAAAAGACCGGAAGGCGCGCAGGGTGAGGTGCCCCAACGGTTCGCTCGCTACCGCGAGGAATTGAACGCGGAGCAGTTGGCGCTGGCGACCGCGCCGGGCGGGGCGGCGCTCGTTATCGCGGGTGCCGGGTCGGGAAAGACGCGCGCGATCACGTACCGCGTCGCGTACCTCGTCGAAAGCGGCGTCGCGCCGTCGCGCATCATGTTGGCGACGTTCACTAATCGCGCGGCGCGCGAGATGCTCCGGCGCGTCGAGCAACTGACCGCCGGTGGCGGCGACGTCAGCCGGCGCGTGTGGGGCGGCACGTTTCACCGCATTGCGAACCTCACGCTGCGCCGCCACGCCGCCGCGCTCGGGTATGATTCTAATTACACGATTCTTGATTCGGAAGACGCGCGCGATTTTCTGAACGTGTGTGTGGACGAGGCCGGCATTGACACTAAAGCGCGTCGCTTCCCGAAGGCGGAAGTTTTGCAGGACATCATCAGCTTTGCGAACAATACCGATCAGCCGATTGCGGACGTGGTGGCGCGGCGGCATCCGCACTTTGAACCGTTGACCGGAGCAATCGCGCGCGTTGACCGTTTGTTCGCGGAGCGCAAGCGCGAGCGCAACGTGATGGACTACGACGACCTTCTGCTCAACTGGAAACGTCTGCTGATGGAGAAAGACGAAATCGCACGGCTCTACCGGGATCAGTTTCAGCACGTCCTCGTTGACGAGTTTCAGGACACGAATAAGCTTCAGTCAGAAATCGTTGATTTGCTCGCCGCCGGGCACCGCAACGTGATGGTTGTCGGCGACGACGCGCAGAGTATTTTCGCGTGGCGCGGCGCGGCCGTTGAGAACATCTACGAATTTCCTCAGCGCTACCCGGAGGCGAAAATCTTCCGCCTCGAATCCAACTATCGTTCGACGCCAGAGATTCTCGCGGTGGCGAACGTCTCGATTGCCTCGAACCGCAGGCAGTTTCCGAAAACGCTGCGCGCCGTGCGCCCGTCGCTCGGCCTCAGCCCGGCGCTCGTGCCGTGTCACGACGCCGACCAGCAGGCGGCCTTCGTCGCCGCGCGCGTGCTCGAACTGCGCGACGAAGGCACACCCCTCGAAGACATCGCGGTGCTGTATCGCTCGCACTATCACTCGCTCGAATTGCAGCTTGAGTTAACGCGGCGCGGCATTCCCTACAGCGTCCGCAGCGGCGTGCGCTTCTTCGAGCAGGCGCACATCAAGGATGTCGTCGCGTACCTGCGCCTCGTCGCCAACCCGCGCGACGAGTTGGCGTGGAAGCGTTGCCTGCGTCTCGTCCCGCAAACGGGCAAGGCGATTGCGAACAGGATTTGGGAACAGATTGCTTTCACGCCCGACCCGCTCGCGCTCGTCGTGCGCGGCGGCGCGGACTCGGCGGCGGCGCGGCGCGGAAGTGGTTGGACGGAGTTTCGCGCGCTCCTCGAAAGCCTCACGAGCGATGACGCCAGGCACAGCCCCGCGAAGCAAATCGAAATCGTCCTCGCGCGCGGCTACGAAGCGCACCTCGCGGCTACTTATGAAAACGCCGAGTCGCGCCTCGAAGACTTGAGGCAATTGATGCGCTACAGCGCGCGCTACAATTCCACAGAAGAATTTTTGGGCGAACTCGCGTTGCTTTCGACCGAGCGCTACGGTGCGCCGCAATCTCTGACCGGCGAAGACGTGGTGATGGGCGGCGACGAGGACGAGTTGCTGACGCTCACCTCGGTGCATCAGGCGAAAGGCTTGGAGTGGTGCGCGGTTTTTGTGATCTGGGCGGCGGACGGAAAGTTTCCAAGTCCGCGAAGCTTGCGCGACGCCGAGGGCGAGGAGGAAGAGCGCCGACTGTGGTACGTCGCGCTGACGCGCGCCCGCGACCAGCTTTACATCACTTACCCTTTGATGGTCACTGACTACAACCGGCAAACCGTCGTGCAGCGCCCGTCGCGCTTCGTCACCGAAGTGCCGCCCGACCTTTACGAAATCTGGAGCCTTGAGGAAGAAAGCGACCCGGCTCCACTTGCTATCACGCCCGGAGGTGAGGGCGGTGCGCCGGACGAGTACGTTAATTGATTTTGGATTTGCTATTGGAAGGTCGGTAGGAGTCAACTCAATCTGGACTGGAAAAAGCCAGACCTAAAATTTGAGATTCAAGATTTGAGATTTCAAAATCTAATCTCTTAATCTGAGATTTCAAATCTCGAATCTCAAATAGAAATCACATGTCACCAATGACTCAAATCAACGATAGCGAGACTCGACCGACTGAGCGCACGCTGGCCGCTGAGGTCAAGCTTTATTACGACCTTTACGTTCCGGCAGGCGAAGCGCCGCGCCCGCTGCTGATCGCGCTACACGGCTACGGAAGCAACAAGAATTGGATGATGCGCGAGGCGCGACAGTTTGCGCCGGACGGTTTCGCGGTCGCCACGCCGCAAGGTTTTCATCAACACATGAAAGAGCCGAAGGAGAAAGGCGGGCCGCTGCGTTACGGCTTCGGCTGGCTGACGAACTTTCACGCGGAAGATTCCGTCGCGCTGCATCATCGCGCGCTGCTCGATTTAATCGGAACGCTCGTGCGCGAGGGTGTCGCGGATTCGTCGCGCGTCTTTCTGTTCGGCTTCTCGCAGTCGTGCGCGCTGAATTACCGTTTTGCTTTCACGCACACGGAAGTTTTGCGCGGCGTGATCGGCGTCTGCGGAGGATTGCCGGGCGACTGGGAGACGAGCGCACAGTATAAAAACACCGACGCCTCGGTGCTTCATCTTCACGGCACGCGCGACGAGTTTTATCCGCCCGCGCGCGTTAATGGTTATGAGGAAAGTCTGCGGCGTCGCGCCCCTGATGTCGAAGTGCGACGCTACGACGCCGGTCACGAGCTTACGCCTGCGATGCGAGATGATGTGAGAGTGTGGTTGCGACGCTTCGTCGAATAATGCGGAAGCTCGCACAATCGAGGTGAGCGTAAACTTTGGAGGTATCGTGTATGAGTAGAAGAATCCTTCTCGGCGGTGCGATCCTCATTGCCGGGATGCTTTTGCAAAGTGGGTGTATGACAATGTCGGAAGCGACGGCAACGGAGAATGACAAGAACGTGGCGGCGGTGCGCGCGGTGCTCGACGCACAGGTGGCGGCGTGGAACCGGGGCGACATCGAAGAGTTTATGAAAGGCTACGAGCGCGCGGAGACGATTGTGTTTGTGTCCGGCGATAACGTCACGCGCGGATGGCAGACGGTGATGGATCGCTACAAAAAGAATTACGGCTCCCCGGAAAAGATGGGCACGCTCGTCTTCAGCGAGTTGGAAATTAAGCCGCTCAGTCCGTTCTACGCGACGGCGGTCGGGCGCTGGCAACTGACGCGCGCCGGGGACACGCCGCACGGTCGCTTCACGCTCATCTTTCGCCGCACCGCCGAAGGCTGGCGCATCGTCCACGACCACACATCTTCCGCGCAGTAAGTTCAAAGTTTCGAGTTCAAGGTTCAAAGTTGGACGTCCGGCTTTGAAGATCAGATTTGGAACTTTGAACCTTGAACTTTGAACCTTGAACTTTGAACTTTGAACCTTGAACTTTGAACCTTGAACCTTGAACTCTAAATTCGCCATCGTCGGTTGCTCGCAACTCGTGACGCTCAAGGGCGCGGCGCGTCCGCGCGTGGGGGCGGAGATGCGCGAGCTTGCAATTATTGAAGACGGCGCGTTGCTGGTGCGCGACGGGCGCATTGAGTTTGTCGGGGCGCGGCACGAAGTCGAGAAGCGCATCGGAGATTCTGTCGAGGTGTACGACGCCGGGGGGCGCGTCGTGATGCCGGGCTTCGTTGACGCGCACGCGCATCCGGTGTTCGCCGGGACGCGCGTTGACGAGTACGAAATGCGCGCCGGGGGTGCAACGTATCAGGAAATCGCCGCGCGGGGCGGTGGCATTCGCGCGACCGTCAGGCGCACACGCGCGGCGACGGAGGATGAACTTGTCGCGGAGGCGAAGCGTCGGAGCCGCTGGTTTCTGCGCAACGGCACGACGACCGTCGAAGCGAAGTCGGGTTATGGGCTGACCGTTGAAGATGAATTGAAAATGCTTCGCGTCGTTCGTCGCTTGGGTGACGAGACGCCGCTCCGGTACGTGCCGACATTTCTCGGCGCGCATGAAGTGCCGGACGAGTATCGTGCGCGGCGCGCGGAGTATGTCGAGTTAGTTGTCGAAGAGATGCTGTCGCGCGTCGCGGGCGAGCGGCTCGCCGAATACTGCGATGTGTTCTGTGAAGAGAAAGTTTTTAACGTCGAAGAGTCGCGGCGCATTTTGACGGCGGCACGCGCGAGTGGCTTGGGGCTGCGCCTTCACGCCGACCAACTTTCACTTTCGGGCGGGGCGTTACTCGCTGCCGAACTGCGGGCGGCAACCGCCGATCATCTCGAACACACCGACGCCGAAGGGATCAGGGCGCTCGCGGAAGCCGGCGTGCAGCCGGTGCTCTTGCCCGGCTCGGTCTACGCGCTCGGCGCGTCGCGTTACCCGGTGGCGCGCGAGATGATTGACGCCGGGCTACCGGTCGTCCTTGCGACTGACTTCAATCCCGGATCGTCGCCGACCGCTTCGATGCCGATGATTCTTTCCATCGCCTCAACGCACATGAAGGTGACGCCCGCCGAAGCGTTAACCGCCGCGACAATCAACGCCGCTTACAGTCTCGGCAGGGGCGGGGAAATCGGCTCACTCGAAGTGGGCAAACGCGCTGACTTTGTGGTTCACGACTGCGCGGATTACCGGGAGATTGCCTATTTTTTCGGCGTCGAGCACGCGCACGCGGTTTTCATTGACGGGCAAGTTGTGTATGAGCAGGCGACCACAACATAGCGGCGAAAAAAGATGCTTGACGCACTACATGTTGTCATTTATTATTTGGGTAACACTGGAAAGGAGGTGATCAAAACAAAGTATGAGTAGTTCTTATCACAGTGAGGTGGCTGAGGCCTGATAAGCCTCAATCGGCGCTATCGCGAAGTCTTAACAGACTCCGATTGAGGCGGCGACCCACTAAGCAGTAATGTGAGCGGTCGGACGGCCAGTCCCATCAGTTCACCGGAAAGCCCGCGTAAGCGAATCGCTTGCGCGGGCTTCCTATTTTTGAGGGATGGGGGACGAAACAAAACCGCTTTTTCTCATTCATCCCTCATCCCTCCGCCCTCATCCCTTGCTGTTACCCTCCGTATTGGCGTTGCGCGATTTTGGCGAGCGCGACGGTGAGCGCGGCGGCGCCGAGAGTCTTCACAAGCGCCGGCTGTTCTGCATAGAAGTTGCTGATCTGGTCAATCACGGACGGGTCTCTCTTTTCCGCTTCTTCGGCGGCCTGTTGAATCGCTTCGGGCGGAATCTGTTCGGCCTGCTCGGGCGTGATCTCCTGCTGCCCGCCGCCGAGAAGTCCGGCCAGTCCCGCGCCACCGCCCCCGGCGCGTGAAAGCACCTGCGAAAGAATAGTGGGCCCAAGCGCGCCGATCAGCATGTTGAGAATGCCGGCGCGCTGGGTGCCGTTCGACTGGCCGAAGAGTTGCGCCAGCATGTTCGGGAACGGCTCCGTTTGATTGGAGCGAAACGCTTCGGCGAGACCGTCGGCCATCGCCGACTTCGGCGCGGCCTGCGCGAATTGATCGAAGTCATCATCAATAGTGTCCGGCGCTTGGTTGGCCTGCGCGCCTCCATACTGTTGCAAAATGTTGCCGATTTGATTCATCCAGTCCATATATTTCCTTAACCTTTCTATGTTGTTAGAAAAACACACGCCGAAGAAGTAGGACAGGCTTTACCAGCCCGTCTGTTCTACTGCTAAACGCCATTGAAGGGGAACGAGCGCGAGTGTACCTCATTGCCCGCGTCACGTTAAGGCCTGACCGGGGGCGGTGTCGTCGTCGTTGAATGCGGTGCGGTGGGTGTCGTCGTGATTGTAGTTGTTGGCGTCGTTCGCTCCGAAGGCATCACGCGCGACGGGTCGGGGTTATCGGGCGAAGTGTGCGTGTGGAAAATCTTCCACTCCGTCCCGACGCGACGGAAGACGAGTGAGAGCCGCCCCGTCGAACTCTCCGGCTTGCCGTCGGAGGTCTGCGACTGTGTCCACAGGCAGGTGACGAACGCCGCGTCGCGTCCGAGCAAATGCACGCGCACGTCGCGTACATCGAGCTTGACGCTCCCCATCTTCGGGTAGGAACTCGCGCGGTTGGCGCGCACCTGATCCCATGTCGTCGTCGTCGTGCCGTTGTAGTTGAAGATGAGCAGGTGCGGCGATTTCCAGTAGACGCTCATCGCGGCTTCAGCGTCGGCGCGGCGAATCGCGTCAATCAGCGTGTTAAAAGCGGCGTTGACGGCCTTCACCGCCGGGTCGCTCACATCCTGCTGCGGTGTGCGGGTCGTTGCCGCGCGCCGTTCGCGTGCGGCGGGCGTAGCGTTAGCGGCAGGCATTATGCTTTGAGCCGGTTGCGGCGTTGTCGTCTCGCTTGCGGGTGCCTGAGTTTTCGGCGGCGGAGCCGGGCTTGTGTTTTGCTGGCCTGTGGATTGCGCTCCCGCACTTGTATCTTGCGCGGGAGCGGGAGCGGCGAGCATTGAAAGGATGAACGCGGAAGCGACTAAGGTGTGTTTCATCATCGTCATAATTATTCCTCTATTCGGATGAACGGCGCGGATCGAGACAAAGCTCAATTCGCGCCGTCGTTGCGTTCTTAAATGTTTAGACCAGCCCGGCGGCGTCGCGCAGGCGCTTCGCCGAACGCTCGCGCCCGACGGCGGCGAAGACCTCGAACATTGACGGACCGACTGCCTGACCTGTGAGGGCGGTGCGCGCGGCGTTAATCAGCAATCCGGCTTTGACGCCCGCTTCTTCGGCGAGTTGGCGGAGCGCGGCTTCACTCGTCTCGACTGTGAAAGAGTCAAGTTGCTCCACACGCTCGGCCAGCGCGGGCAGCAATTCTTTCAGGCGCGGTTCCTTCTTCAAATTCTTTGCGACCGCCGCTTCGTCAAACTCGAACTCATCGGAAAAATACGCGCGGCCCTGCCCCGAAAAATCCTTGAGCGTGTAGAACCGTTCGCGGATCAAGTTGACCGTGCGCCCGAACCATTCGCGCCTGCTAGACTCAAACTCCGTCTGCCACAATCCATTCGCTTCCAACTCGGCGCGCACCATCGGCAGCAGTTCTTCGAGCGGCATCGTGCGGATGTACTCTGCGTTCATCCAGATCGCTTTATCATCTGTCCAACGCTTCGGATTGTTTGCGTCGAAATTAAAAATTGCATTGTTGCGGTGAATGCGCTCAAGTGAGAAGGAATCAATCATTTCTTCTAACGGCATTATTTCATCGCCAGATGGATGTGCTTGAATCTCAACAACATCTGTTAAATCAGCCGCGAATTGACGACCTGAAGGTGCCCAGCCGAGCAAAGCGAGAAAATTGCGAAATGCATCGGGAAGAAAACCTGCGTCGCGGTAAGTCGTCAGCGAAACGATTTCGCCGTGAATTCTTTTCGACAACTTCTTTCCGCCGGGCGCGAGGATGAGCGGGAGATGGGCAAAGCGCGGAACGTGTGCGCCGAGCGCTTCGTAGATGAGAATCTGCTTGTGTGTGTTCGTTAAGTGATCCTGACCGCGAATCACGTCGGTGATCCGCATATCGATGTCATCAACCACGACCGAGAGATTGTAGAGCGGGTCGCCGTCCGAGCGCAGCAACACAAGGTCTTCGATCTCGGAGTAGTCGCGCTCCTGCGTGCCGTAAACTTTGTCCTCGAAATGCGAGCGGCCATCACGCGCAACTTTCAGCCGGACGGCGAACAGTTCACCATCGGCGGCGCGCTCGTTCGACTCGTCGAGCGGCAAATCGCGGAACGGATTGCTGCGGTGATCCGCGCCTTCCGCGCCCGCCGCGCGCGCCCGCTCCGCAATCCCCTGCTTCACGTTCGCGTCGCCGCGCTCTTCCTTCGGCGTGAAATCACGATAAGCTTTGCCTTGTTCTAACAGACGTGCGGCGGCGGCGCGGTGCTTGTCGGCGTTCGCGGATTGATAAACGATGTCTTCGTCATAATCGAGGCCGAGCCACGCTAAGCCTTCGAGAATCGAGCGCGTCGAGGCTTCGGTCGAGCGCTCGCGGTCGGTGTCCTCAATGCGCAGCAAAAACTTGCTGTCCTTCCTCCGTGGGTCGCGCGCGTAAAGCCAGTTGAACAGCGCGGAGCGCGCCGCGCCGATGTGCAGGTAACCGGTCGGCGATGGTGCGAAACGAACTCGTGTAGACATAATAATAGAGGTCAGAGGCTAGAGGTCGGAGGTCAGTAAAAACTGATTTCTACTAACCTCTAGCCTCTGACCTCTGACCTCTCAGATTCTGGCGGAGATGACAGGATTCGAACCTGCGATAGGCTTTTGACCTATAACGGTTTAGCAAACCGCCGCCTTCAGCCACTCGGCCACATCTCCGTGCTTTTGGGCGAAGAGGATTTTCCGGTCTGCGGCCTCCGCTTGTCAAGCGCCGGAACGCAGAAGGCAGAAAGCAGGAGGCAGCGGGCAGCAAGCGGAAGGCAACCTCAAAGTAATTTCAAATTCTGAATCTCGGATTTGAGATTCGATGCATCACCAAATCTTTCACTGCCCGCTGCCTTCTGCTTTCTACTTTCTGTTTGCGATAATCTGCTTCCGGCAATGCAGGACATTTCACGGAACATCTCTCCATCGAGGCGGAAGTTTTTGCGCGGGTTGACGGCGACCGGCTTCGTCGGCCTCTCATTGGTGGGCGCATACGCAACACTCGTCGAGCCGTACAACTACGAGCTGACAAACACCGACATCTTTATCCGCGACTTGCCCGAAATCTTCGACAATTTTCGCATCGCGCACATCACCGACGTGCATCACAGCCGCCTCGTTCCGATTGAGGAAGTTGCGCGCGTGGTCGAAATCACCAGCGAAGCAAAGCCACACATGGTCGCTTTAACCGGCGACTACACCACATCGCGGCGGCGCTACATCGAGCCGTGTGCGGAGGCGCTCTCAGTGCTGACACGTGTTGCGCCCGCCGGAGTATGGGCCGTGCTCGGTAATCATGACCACTACACCGACGGCGAATTGACTGTGCGCGCATTCAAGCGGTGCGGGATCAATGTTCTGGAAAACGCGAACACGAATTTACGGCGCGGCGGAGATGCGTTGCAGCTCATCGGCGTGGATGACTGGGGCTGGGGGAAGAGCAACTGGGAACGCGCCTTTCATGGCGTTGATCTCGCGCGCCCGACGGTGCTGCTATCGCACGAACCAGCGGTGTTCGAGATGCCGCAGACGCGCGGCCTCTCGCTGATTCTCAGCGGGCACACGCACGGCGGGCAAATCTCGCTGCCATTCATCGGCCCGCCGGCGAGGCATGTCAAAGAGTTCAAATACGTGCGCGGCCTGTACGAGCGCGAAGGGACGCAGCTTTACGTCTCGCGTGGCACGGGATTGACCGGCCTGCCTGTTCGTTTCGGCGCGCGACCTGAAATCGCCGTGTTGCGTCTGCGACGGAGGGAAAAGTGATGAGTAATGAGTGATGAGTAATGCGAGGCGAAAGGTGATACGTAAGCTGTGATATGAAAGGTGTGCGCCATTTACGATTGACAGCCTTCTACCGACAGACCCGCCGGGCGCGGCGCGGCGCGCAGATGCACCGGCGGTTGCGGCGCGCAGCACACCTTGACGAAACGCGCGCGATCCTGCTGCATTTCATGATTCTCGCTGAGCCACGCGCGGATTTCGTTGAAGACACGCGCGGCATGCGCGTCGGGCGGGGTGACGACGCGGTAGTGCATCCACTTACCTTCACGCCGCGCGGCGACCGCGCCGGCCCGGCGTAGGTAAGCAAGATGACGCGAGATTTTCGGCTGATTCGTTTTTAATACTTCGACAAAGAAACAGACACACACTTCGTCGCCGCCCATTAGGTTGATGAGGCGTAGCCGCGTCTTGTCGGCCAACGCTTTGAAGAGCAGTTCCATGTGATACGTTTTAGTCGTCACCCTCAATCCACCCCCACAATCATACTCCGGCGTTCGAGTAACACCGTGTCTCGCCACCGGCCACTTAACTTTCCGATTCGCTCGCGCCTGCCGACCTCCCGAAAACCGCACGCCGCGTGCAGCGCGATGCTCGCTTCATTCTCCGGGAAAACCCCGGCTTGGAGCGTCCAAATTCCGTTGCGCTCTGACGGGACGATGAGCGCTTCGAGGAGCGAGCGCCCGAGACCTTCGCCGCGATGGTTCCCGCCGACGTAGACGCTCACTTCGGCGAGGCCGCCGTAAACACATCGGCTCGAAACCGGACTGAGCGCCGCCCACCCGCCGATTGTGTCGCCCGCACGGACGACGAGCCTGCTGTGCGGCAGGTGGGCGGCGTCCCAACTTTCCCACACCGGAGCCTGCGTCTCGAAGGTGGCGTTGCCGGTCGTGATGCCTTCGAGGTAGATCGAGCGCACCGACGCCCAATGCACCGAGGTCATTTCTTCAATAACGCAATCCATCATCTTCCCATCGCGCAAACTTTGCGCCGACCAATCATCACGAAAGATTCTACCATCGCCCGATAAATCTGTTGGAAGCAGATGAAGAAGCGCGGATTGCTTCGCCCGCAATATGTCCGGTGGTTAAGGCCTGAGCCAGCCACTGCGGCTGCGGACGTAGTGAATGAGTGGTTCCACCGGCCATAGCGTCAACTCTCAGCCGCCTCAGAGCGTACACCTCGTCCGCCACCACCACGCGGAAAGAGTGGCATAGACTTGCGGTCTGTGCTATTGCGGCATCCACAGACCGCAAGTCTGTGCCACCTCCACTGAAGACTGAGGCATTACACACGTGTCGGTAAAAGCGTTGACTTTTTCATACTCCGAAGTTACTCTGCGTCACACAATAACCTGTTGCGCTTAAATCTGGCGCGCAAATTCGGAGTCTCGCTTATTGTTATCACGAAAGCGTTGATTCGCTTGTGTAGCAGGGTTTCAACCCGGCTTCATAAGGCGAACTATTTCTTTCACAGCTTACACCGCCGGTCTCAAAGCAGCGTCGTAAGTTCTGGAAGTAAGAAGGACACAGGTATTTGCACACGAAGTAATTTAGCTTAAGGGCTTTGGTTGTGACGTGCGGTGGCGATCAACCCTTTAATTGATGAGGCAACGTCCACTGCACCTCTGCGCTCGATGGTGTCGGGCTAAACACACCTCCCGGCGCGGAGTTCGGTGGCTCAAAATCTGAAGACGAGCTGAAGCTCGTTTGTGACGCTCACGGCCCCAGACATGAGCCCGTCCATCCAAATCCTTTTCTCATCCGTGATTCCTGTCTCATCTCTCTCTGAGACACGATCTCTTTCCTTCAAAAAACGAAGCGGGCGCGGGGATTGGTGTGAAGGCTGTATGGCTGAGTTTCGATGAAAAGCCATGACACGACTCGATTGTTCCCCGACGGTTCACGCCCGTGGGGATTTTGCTCGCCCGCGCGTGTGCGGCAAATTCATTTTTGCCGGAAACGAAAAGCTCTACGTTCGCGGCGTTACCTACGGCACGTTTCGCCCTGACGAGAGCGGCGACGAAGGCTTCGACCTCGAAACGGTCGAGCGCGACTTCGCCGGAATGCGGGCGAACGGAATCAACGCCGTCCGCACCTACACCGTGCCGCCGCGCTGGCTGCTCGACTGTGCCGCGCGGCACGAATTGCGCGTCATGGTCGGACTGCCATGGGAGCAGCACGTCGCTTTTCTCGACGACGCGAAGCGAGCGCGCGAGATCGTCGAAAGAGTTCGCGCCGGGGTGCGCAAGTGCGCCAGACACCCGGCGGTGCTGTGCTTCACCATCGGCAACGAGATTCCGTCGCCGATGGTGCGCTTGCATGGCCGCCGGAGAGTCGCGCGCTTTCTTGAAAAACTGTACCGCGCCGTCAAAGAGGAAGACCCGGAGGCGCTCGTCACTTACGTCAACTACCCCTCGACCGAATACCTACAATTACCCTTCGTTGATTTCGTGTGCTTCAACGTCTACCTCGAATCCGAGGAGCGCCTCTCCGCTTACCTTGCG
>JBPCPQ010000321.1:0-2110 GCA_050999015.1 Pyrinomonadaceae bacterium
CTTCTGCTGCGCTTCGAGATGCCGGGCAGCGCTCCTATTGTCATCGCCAACTGCCTGAACCTCCCCACCTCAATGACGCTCGACGAAAAGGCCGGCACGGTCTACGTAACCGAGTTAGTCGGCGGGCGCGTCGTGGGAATACCGCTCCCGTAATGGCGACGGGCAGAGCGGCTCGCGTCCGCAGTGCGGAGTTAGTTGTTCCGCAGTGCGGAGTTAGTTGTTCCGCCCGCGTCGCGCGCCAAAATCGCGGTATAAATTAGCGGGGGCTGGCGAGTCGTAACTGGTCAGCCCCCGCTGAGTTTCGTTAGAGCAAATGACGCTTGGATGTACGGTTCAGAGTTCAAGCTTTAGCTTGCCAACTCGCCGAAGGTACAACCTAAAGGTCGGACTCTAAACCGTCCACGCCATTGAAAAACGCTCTAGTGTAAAATCCGTGTGTGAGTATGTTCACCCATCAAGTCAGCGATGAGATCGAGTTGCGTCTGCTTCAGGAGCACCACGTCGCGGAGTTTTATGCGTGGCAGATGGAGAACAGTGAGCATCTGCGCCGATGGCTCGATTGGCCGCTTGACGAAAACTATTCCATCGAAGACAGCCGGGGATTCATCAAACGTTGGCTGAACAGATTCGCCGACAACAATGGTTTTGAAGCAGGCATCTGGTATCAAGGCAAATTGGTTGGGGAAGTGAGTGTTGACCGCATTGATTGGACGAATAAAGTCGCCGAGATGGGCTACTCGCTCGGCGCGGAATATCAGGGGCGGGGCATCGTGACGGCGTGTATGCGTGTGCTGATTGACTGCATCTTCGACGAACTGAAACTGAACCGCGTCGAACTGCGCTGCGCCGACGAGAATCTGAAAAGCCGCGCCGTCGCCGAACGTCTAGGCTTCACGCGAGAAGGCGAGTTGCGCGAATCGTGGCTGATTCACGGCAGCCTCGTCGGACAGGTGGTTTACGGCATGCTCGCTTCGGAATGGAGTGCGGGAGAAGCAGAGCGTGAGAGCCGGGAAACAAAAATCAAAAAATCTCTCTGACAACCTCAAATCTCCAATTTCAAATCTGCGAAACTGACATCTTCAAATCGGCAATCGAAAATCAGAAATGCTTCTTCATCCGACGATCCTTCGCTTCGATTCGCTTCCCTCGACCAACACGGAGGCGGCACGGCAGGCGACCGTCGGTGCGCCGGAGGGCCTGTGCGTTGTGGCGCGCGAGCAGACCGAGGGGCGCGGGCGGCTGGGGCGCGGGTGGGCATCGCCGCCGGATGCCGGATTGTATTTCAGCATCGTGCTGCGCCCGCGTTTGGGGATGGAGATGTGGCCGCTCCTGTCGTTGATGGCGGCAATTGCCGCGAGCGACGCGCTCCGCGAAACGTGCGGCGTTGATTCGGACATCAAGTGGCCGAACGATATTCATGCCGGGGGGCGGAAGCTGTGTGGCATCCTCGCGGAGACAGTCGAGACTTCACAGAGTCGCGCCGCCGTGCTGGGCATCGGCATCAACCTGACGAACGCCGGGTTTCCTGAAGAAGTGCGCGCGGTCGCCACGTCAATCGAAGAGTTGACGGACGCGAAGCCGGACGCGGAGACAATTCTCGGCGCGTTGCTCAATGCGCTTGATGAATGTTACGCGCGGCTGCACGCCGCAGGCGGCGCGGAAGAAACCTTGCGTGGGTGGATGCGCCGCTCGTCTTACGCCGAAGGAAAGCGCGTAACAGTCTCGCTCGGCGCTGAGATTTTCGTGGGTACGACGCGCGGGCTTGCCGAAGACGGTGCTCTTCGGGTAGAAACCTCCGACGGCCAAATCAAAATTGTGCGCGCCGGAGACGTCACCGCGCTGAGGCACACCGGAGAAACAATAACAACTTGATCGAAACAGAACTGCATCTGCCGATTCGCCCTTACGACGTGGACGTGGCCGGAATCGTCAGCAACATCGTCTACGTGCGCTGGCTCGAAGATTTACGGATGGAATTATTCAGCACGGCGTTTCCGCCCGCTGCGTTGCGCGAGAATAAGCTGATGCCCGTTGTCGCCCGCACCGAGATAAACTACCGTGCGTCGCTTCGATTTTCGGATCATTGTACCGGGCGGATGCGCGTCGTCGA
>JBPCPQ010000425.1:0-3192 GCA_050999015.1 Pyrinomonadaceae bacterium
CGCAACGGCGGCGCGTGGGGCGGACGTGCTCATCACCCACCCGATCACACTGACCGCGCCGCTCGTCGCGCAAAAGATGCGCGTGCGCTGGATGTCGAGCGTGCTCGCCCCGCTGTCGTTTTTCTCGGTTTACGATCCCGTTGCGCCGCCAATCGCTTCCGGCATCGTCAAACTGCTGCGGCTCAGTCCGGTAATCGCGCGACTCTTCATGAGTATCGTGCGGCGCGCGACACGCCGCTGGGTCGAGCCGGTGCAGGAGTTGCGCGCCGAACTCGGATTGTCGCCCGACGGGCATCCGATTTTTGAAGGGCAACATTCGCCGACGCTGGTGCTCGCGCTCTTCTCGACGGTGCTCGGCGAACCCCAACGCGATTGGCCGCCGAACACGGTTGTGACCGGCTTTCCGTTCTACGACCGCCGCGACGAACGTCAAGACGGAGCGGGGCTTGCGCCCGAATTGGAAAGATTTCTTGACGCGGGGCCGCCGCCCGTCGTCTTTACGCTGGGGTCGTCGGCGGTGTGGATGGCGGGCGACTTCTACCGCGAGAGCGTCGCGGCGGCGAAGGCGCTCAATTGCCGCGCCGTGTTGTTGACCGGAGACGCGCGCAATTTGCCGGCAGGCGAGCCTTTGCCAGAAGGTGTCGCGGCCTTCGATTACGCTCCCTTCGGCGAACTTCTGCCGCGCGCGGCGGTCGTCGTGCATCAGGGCGGCATTGGCACCACCGCACAGGCGTTGCGCGCCGGCAAGCCGATGTTGGTCGTGCCCTTCAGCCACGATCAGCCGGACAACGCCGCGCGCGTGACACGTCTCGGCATCGCGCGTACACTCCCACGCCAACGCTATAACGCCCGCCGGGCGGCAGCGGAATTGAAAGAGTTGATGGGTAATCCGAAGCACGCGAGGGGAGCCGCAGAGGTTGGCCGAATCGTCCGCCGCGAGGATGGCGCGGGCGCGGCGTGCGACGCGATTGAGAAAGGGATGAGGGCGGAGGGATGAGGGATGATCTGAAACAAAAACTCGCCGCTTTTTATTCAGTTTTCATCCCCTTGAGTTGTTATGCTTCTGGTTATTGATGTCGGCAACACGAATACTTCGCTCGGCGTGTACGACGGCGAACGACTCATCGCGCACTGGCGTCTGACGACGGCGCGTGAGCGGACGGCGGACGAGTACGGCATGCACGCGCGCAATCTGTTCGCGCTCGCCGGCGTTGACTTCGGGTCGATCAACGCGGTCGCTGTCGCTTCGGTCGTGCCGCCGCTTAATTTCACGCTGAAGCGAATGTCTGAGATTTACTTCGGACACTCGTCCCTGTTCGTCACGCACGAGACCGACACCGGTCTTGAGATTCTCTACGAGCCGCCTTCAGATGTCGGTGCTGACCGACTCTGCGACGCCGTCGCCGCCGTCCACAAGTACGGAGCGCCGTGCATCGTGGTGGACTTCGGCACCGCGACAAACTTTGAGGTGGTCACGGCGGACAGAAAATATCTCGGCGGCGTCATCACGCCCGGCATCACCATCTCGACGAACGCGCTGTTCGAGCGTGCCGCGCGGTTGCCGCGCGTCGAGATCAAACGTCCCGACAAGGTGATCGGCTCTTCGACCGTCGGGGCGATGCAATCGGGTTTGTATTACGGCTATGTCGGACTCGTTGACGGAATCCTGCGCCGGATGATTGAAGAACTGGGCACCCCGGCGCGCGTCGTCGCCACCGGCGGCCTCGCGCCACTCATCGCCGCCGGCTCGGAATTGATCGAGACCGTGGACGACACGCTCACGCTCGAAGGATTGCGATTGATTTACGAACGAAACAGTGGTCAGTAGTCGGTGGTCAGTGGTCAGTAGAAAAGCAATTTCTTCTGTCCTTTCACTGACCACCGACCACTGACCACCGACCACTGCCTTGAATTATTTCAACTACTACACCGAAATCGAAGACACGTTCGTTCGCCGGCGGGGAAAACACTTGCTGTTGAGTCCGATGGATTGGGCGCTGATCGAAAGCTGGAAGACGATGGGCGTTCCGTTGCACGTCGCGTTGCGCGGCATCGAGCGCTCCTTTGATTCACACGGGGTGAAACCGCGCCGCCGCAGCGTCAAGTCGCTGATGTATTGTCAGGAAGAAGTCGAAGCGCAGTATGCCGAATGGCTCGACGCGCAGCGCGGCGCGAGCGTTTCGGACGTTAACGGCAACGCGCTTCCGTCAAACGGCAATGCGTCTGCACGTAGCGACGGCTTACCATTTCCGCGCGAAGCCATCCTCGCCCATCTTTCCGGGAGCGGGGCGGCGCTTTCGGTGGCGCAGACGGCGCGCGAAGGAGTGGGACTGAAAGACGAACTCTCCGAAGCCCTCGCACGTGCCGCCGCGCGCCTCGACGAGTTGGCCGGCGACTTCGCGCGCGCCGAGCGTCCGAACGCCGAAGCATTGGAAGATTCTCTGAGCAACCTCGAAGAATTACTTGACCGCGCGATCCGCGCCTCGCTTTCTCCGCCGGACGTGGCGGCGAAGCGCGCGCGCGAAGAAGAATCTCTGCGTTCTTACCGCAAGCGGATGGAGCGCGCGACCTACGAAGCGACCCTTGATAATTTATTGGCGAAACGCCTGCGCGAAGAGTGCGGCGTCCCGCGCCTCAGTTTGTTCCACCTCTAACACGTCTCCCCGAAAGCGGCGGACAAAAGGAAAAACTCAAATGCCAAACATGACAATCAAGCGCATCGGCATTCTTTCGGTGGCGAAGATTTCCGCCATCACCGGGGCGGGACTCGGCCTCGTCATCGGCCTGATTTACGGATTGATTCTGATGACCGTCGGCGCGGCGCTGATGTCGCAAAACGAAGGGGCGGCGGGCGCGGGCTTCGGCATCATCGGCGGGCTGGCGGTGATTGTTATCGTCCCAATCTTTTACGGCATCATCGGCTTCATCTTCGGCGCGCTCTACGCACTGATCTACAACATCGCCTCCGGCTTCGTCGGCGGCATTGAGCTTCAGCTTGAAAGCGCGGAGGCCGGTTACAACACGCCGCCGCCACCAATCGCGCCGGAATCATGGAACCCCGTGAACCAGTACCAAGCGCCGGGACAGAGACAGTACTGAACGAGTGATAAGTGACAGGTGACAAGTGACAGGAAGGGCTTGAATCATGCCCGTCCAAACTGATTTGTGTATAGCGGCGCAAAATAGAGAAGA
>JBPCPQ010000200.1:0-2878 GCA_050999015.1 Pyrinomonadaceae bacterium
TCGCTCAGGCCGGCGATTTCCGCCGCCCATTCGACTTCCGCGCGCTCCGCCTCGGTGACGCCGAAGGCAATGTTTTCAGCGAGCGTGTCGCTGAAGAGAAACGTCTCCTGCGGCACGTAGCCGACGCTTGCGCGCAACTGCGCGAGCGGGTAATCCCGCACCGAGACGTTGTCCACAAAGACCATTCCGGGCGGCGCTTCGACGAGGCGCGGAATAAAGTTCATCAGAGTGGATTTGCCCGAACCCGTGCGCCCGACGAAGGCGATTGTCTGCCCCGCCTCGATGACGAGATTGATGTCCTTCAGAATTGGCTCCGCGTGTTCGCTGTAAGCGAACGTCAGATTGCGAAACTCGATGCGCCCGCGAATGGGTGACTGGTCGCGCACACCGGGCCAATCGCCAATCGCGGGTTGCACCGCAAAGATTGCGTTCATGCGCTTTAGGCTCGCCGTGCCTCGTTGATACAAATTGACGACGTAGCCGAGCGCGATCAAGGGCCAGATGAGGCGCGTCAGGTAGAGAATAAATTCCGTGACCTGCCCGACGGTAATTCCGCCGCGCACCGCGAGCCGCCCGCCATACCAGATGATCAAAACATAGCCGGTGCCGATCACGAACTGCAACAGCGGGCGCATCAACGCCGAGATGCGCACGAGCGCGAGGTTGCGCTCAGCGTACTGCCGGTTCAGATGCTCGAACGCCGCAATCTCGGATTCTTCCTGCGCGTAAGCGCGCACGACGCGCACGCCCGAAAAGTTTTCCTGCGCCCGCGCCGAGATTTGCGAAAAGAACTCCTGAATCTTCTCGAAACGGACGTGTACCTGCTGGCCGAAATACTTCACCGTCAGCGAGACGAGCGGCATCGTGACGAACAGTAGCAACGTCAAGCGGGGACTGATACGAAGCATCAGCGGCAGGATGAGGATGACGACGAACACGGTTTGCAGCGTGTACATAATCATCGGCCCGGCGAGTTGCCGAATCGCGCCGAGATCGTTGGTCGCACGCGCCATCAAATCGCCGATGCGGTTCGACTGGTAAAAGGAGAGCGGCAGACGCTGGAGGTGCGCGTAGAAGTCCCGCCTAATGTCGTATTCGACGTGGCGCGACATGCCGATCAGGATGCGCCGCTGGAGAAACAGAAAAATGCCGCTGACGACGCTCACGCCGAAAATCGTGAGCGCATAGCGCGTCAACTTCCCCCACGTCACGCCGTTTTGTAAATCGTCTACTGCGCGCCCGACAAGGAACGGAATCAACAATCCGATCACTACCGAAGCGAAGATACACAGGATGCCGGTTGTGAGTGATTTTTTATAAGGCCGGAAGTAGCGGGCAAATTTTCGTAGGTCATGCATAAAGAGAAACAGACACTCGTCGCCAAAGGCTCATTCCTGCCGGACGAAGAGAATCGCAATATATGATGCGCGATTATACCGGCAAAGCCAAACGCGCCGGGAGTTTCGGGAGTATGAAGGAAAAAAGTGGCGAAAATATGAAGCGACGAGTCTCGCGGCGTCAGGCGGCGGGATTCTCAAATCAAGTATGTCGTTACCGCCGTTGCCACGAGGGCACCATCCTGATTGGTGACTTCGACGGAGAGCACGATAACGCGCCGCCCGGCCCGGAGCGCCCGCGCGTGAGCCTTAATTGTTCCGCCGGTGACGGCGCGCAGGTAGTGAACGGTCAGATCAATTGTCACCGCGCGTTGTTCCGGCTCGATCAACGTGAGGGTGGCGAAGGCCGACGCGGTGTCAATCAGCGAGGCCAGCACGCCGCCGTGTATCAGTCCACCGTCGCGCGTCAATTCTTCTCGCGTCTCAAGTGAGAGAGTGGCGGAGCCGTGCTGAAGCCCGTCGAGTTTGATGCCGAGAAAGTTAGCGAAGGGGATGCGCGCAAAAACTTCGTGCAGTTGATTCCTGCGCGCGTCCGAAAGTAGGATGTCAGTCACGAATTATACATCCCTGCCGGCTCAGTTGATTCGACGATGACGGCCGTTCCGTAAGCGAGCACCTCGGTCGCGCCGCTCGCAATCTCAGTCGCGTCGTAACGCGCGCCGATGATCGCATTCGCGCCGAGTTCGGTCGCGTGCTGCACCATGATGTCGAAGGCTTCGGAGCGGGTCTGCTCGCAGAGGCGCGTCCACGCGGTAATATTGCCGCCGACCATCGAGTTGACGATTGCGCCGATGTTGACAAAGAGGTTACGCGAGCGGACGACGATGCCGCGCACGACGCCCAAGTTACGCACGACGCGAAACGTCGGCAACTCGAAAGCGGTCGTCACCATGTGCGGCGAGACGGAATAGCGCGGCTCGCTTACCTCGTAAGGAACGCGTTTTTGTAGTGAGTCGTTGTTCATCTTCAAACTATTCGAGATAGAGAATACTCATTCGGTGAAAAGGCTGGGCTGCGTGTCGTCGGAACGCTCTTGTCGCTGTCCGTCCTGATCTGCTTCATCAGGTGTCCAGCGATATTGGTTGAGGTCACAGCGCGCGCGCGCATCAAACTTGATGTCCTCGGCTTCGAGCATGCGCTGTTGCTTGTCCGGCGGCAGAACGATGCGACCCGTCGAGCAGCCGCCCTGCGCGTTAATGACGCGGTGCCACGGGTCATTTTCGTCGGCGGCGTGCATCACGTAACCGACGGTGCGCGGCGTGTAGCCTTCGCCCAAAATCTCCGCGATCTGCCCGTAGGTCATCACCCGCCCGCGCGGAATGCGCCGGACAATTTCATACACCCGCTCGCGGTAACTCCGCTCTTCGACCGCCTCGCGCTCAGGGGGTGTGATTTTCTCGCCGTTGTTCATATCTGAAACTTCCTTGCTGCTCGTCTCGGTTTTCCATCGTTTCTTAAAGGTCGTGCGGTGCTGTTGCCCC
>JBPCPQ010000160.1:0-10101 GCA_050999015.1 Pyrinomonadaceae bacterium
CGCAGGAAATAAAATCACGAACGTAATCTTTCTACGCCCTTTAGTCGCGCTGAACTTTTCTGAGCGTGATGTCGAGAGTGCCGATGTTATTGTTGAGGCGGGCGCGGACGGGAATGTGGCGACTGTCGTCGGTGAACCAGAGGGACATTTTGCCGTCGCCGTCAACGACTCGCTCTTTACCGAACATCTCGACATCAACGCGGACGACCGCGACTCTGCCGAGAATGCTTTTCATCTTCTTCGGTTCGGCAAAAACTTTCGCGGGCACGTGATAGACCGCGCCCGAATCGCTGATGGCGAGATCAAAAGTTTTGCCGGGCGTGAGCGTCTGCGCGCGCAAGAAATAAATCGCGGAAATAATGTCGTGCGCCGCGTCGCCAAGCGGAGAAGTGACGACGCGCGGTGGACGCGTCGCGTCGTTCGGGTCGCGCTCCGTCCACTCAACCTGATTGCGGGCGCGGTCGAAGATGGCTTCGCTCGTGCGCACGCGGCTACCCTGCACGTCCAGTTTGTTCGAGCGAAGAATCGTCAGCGAACCCGGCTCGACGATTGATTCGACGAGGTAGCGAAAGTTGATCCCGAAGAGCTTACGGAACCAACCCTTCGATTCAATGTGGCCGGTGAAGAAAAGTGGCGGGGGTTGATCTTTAGGAGAGGGAAGGGAAGCATTATCGCCCGCCGACGGCGCGCGCCCGGCGGTGAATTTCAATTCAGCGATTTTAATTCCGCGCAGCAGCAGCTTGGAAAATTCGCCCTCGTAAACGAGTTGCTCGGCTGGCTCAAATGGCATCGGTGCGGGCGATGTGTCAATCGAAGAATGATTCGCCGTCGCCGGCCCGCCAAGCGCGGCAAAGGCCAGCACGAAGGACAGCGTAACGGCGGCAATGTAAATGCTTCGACGTAAAAAGAGCGGCATCGTCATTGTCAAAAATCAGTCCACCAAAATCAGTTCACAAAAAAACTTTCAGCGTCAGAACTCCCAACGCCGCGAGCAGCCCGAGCGCGGCGCGGTATTCACGGTAGCGCAGGTACAAGCTCGCATCAAACTTCACGCCTTGCGCCAATTCGTTGCGATACGGAATGACACGCGGAACAAAGAGCGGAACAGCGCCAGCGTAGCGCCGGTACTCCTCGCCGAACAACTCGGTGAGAGTCGTCGCTTCGACGCGCATCACCGGCAAATAGATGCCCAAAAATAACGCCGCAAAAATCGCGCCGAGCAGCACGGGGCGACCCGCAGCAATCGTGAAACCCAGACCAAGCACAAAGCTTCCGAGATAGAGCGGGTTACGTGTGAAGGCATAAGGGCCGGAGGTGGCGAGCGCGGCATTCTTTCTAATATGTCCGGCGGCCCACGCGCGCATCATCAAGCCGATGAGTGCCACAGCGCCGCCGATGACGAGCGTCGGCGGCGCGGGTTGCGCGAGCAGAATGAACGCCGCGCCGCACAAGAAACCGAGCGGCACGCGCCAACGCTGCATCCATGTGCTGCCTCTAGGCAAACGCCGTCCTTTCCTCTTTAATGAACTTTTCCGCGCGTCGCAGCCGCTCATCAACTGCCGCAACGACACGCTCAACCTCAATGTCCATGCATATCCAATTCGAGCATTGGCGACGGTGACAATTCGTGCGGCACCCGATGTCGTCGCGCTCGACGCAGATGTCTTCGACGCGCGGCGAGCCGTTGCGCCACCACTCCGTCGGGCCGAAGAGTCCGACGACGGGAGCGCCCGCCGCGATTGCCAGAAAAGTCGGCCCGGTGTCGCCCCCGACGTAGACGGACGCCTGCCGCGCCAGCGCGCAAAAACCTTTCAGCGTCGGGTTAACGGGCACGGCGGCGCGTGTGCGGCTCGCGCCCGTCACGGCTTCGGCTAACTCGCGCTCGCCGGGGCCACACGTCACGAGCGAGCGCAAGGAGTGATGCGTCCACAGCGCATCGGCCAGCGCGCCGTATCGTTCAGGATTCCACAGCTTTGTCGGCCACCCGCCGCCGGGATTGAGAATCGCAAACCGCGCTCCACTAATCAGACTTACCGCCTCCTCAGCCTCGCGCCGGTGCTCAACTCCGATTGCGATGGGAAACTCAAACTCGCGCGCGTCGTCGGGCACGTTGATGCCAAGCGCGCCGGCGGCGAGCGCAAGATTCTTTCTGATGACATGGATGTTGGCGGAAACTCGAATGGTATCCGTCAAAAGAAAGCGACTCGCCGGTTCGCGCAACGCGTCGCGTGCAAAACCGCAGCGACGGCGAGCACCGGAGAGCCGGGCGAGTGTGACGGATTTAAGAAGTCCCTGAAAATCTAAGGCGGTATCGAAGGCGGAGGCGCGTAGCCGACGTAACTGCTGACGCGGTGCCAGCAGCGTCTCCCCAGACACCGGCCAGCGCCTCAGCGCCTTCGTGTCCACTTCGATGAGGTGATTTACGAGCGGGTTGTCCCGTAAAATTTCCGCCGCCCGCTGCTCCACAACCCACGACACTTCGGCGCGCGGCACTGCCCGCTTGATTGCCGCGAGGCTGGGCAGCGTGTGGACGATGTCGCCGATGCTTCCGAGTTTGACGATGAGAAGTCGCATAAAGCAGTGATGGGTGATGGGTGATAGGTGATAAGAAAGAGGCTCAGTCCTCTCTGTCTCCTATCACCTATCACCCATCACTTATCACCTTCCTAGCTATTTCCGTTGACGAATGTTCTTTCGGGTCTCCAACAATTTGGATGCGACCGCCGTAGGATCGTACCACGTCGCGTTCGGGGACGGTCTCAGCGGTATAGTCAGTGCCTTTGGCGTGAATGTCGGGGCGAATCGCAAGCAGCAGCGGGGCGACGGTCGGCTCCGGGAAGATCGTGACGAGATCAACAGCGCGAATCGAGGCGACCACTTCGGCGCGTTCACGTTCGGGCATGAAGGGGCGGCCTTCGCCTTTGAGCGCGCGCACCTGCGCGTCCGAGTTGATGCCGACGACGAGTAAATCGCCGAGCGCCCGCGCCGCTTCGAGGTAGCGCACGTGCCCGACATGCAGAATGTCAAAGCAGCCGTTGGCGAACACGATGCGCGCGCCGCCTTTACGCATGATGGCGACGCGCGCGATCACGCGGTTGCGTTCAAGTATCCGCGAGGAGGCGTCGTTTCGGAGTTGTTCTTCGTTGACAAGCATAATAAAACGTCAGGGTAAAAGGGTAAGGGGTAAAGGGTGACGGAGAAGATGCCATCCTGCTTTTCCCTTTCACCTTTTCCCTTTTACCCTTCCTCTCATCCTGTCCATCCTTGTTAATTCCTGTCTGTCCCAGTCTCGTGTGCTTCGATTAAACGCCGGAGCGGACGGAGGCCGAAAGCTCTTCGAGACTGACGGAGGCCGTGCCGCGCTTCATCACGACGAGTGCGCCCGCGTGATTCGCCAGACGCGCGGCGTCGGCGAAACTCGCGCCGGAGGCGAGGGCGAGCGTGTAGGTCGCAATCACCGTGTCACCCGCGCCGGTCACGTCAACCGCCTCACGCGCGCCGATTGGCTCGATGTAAAGCGCCGGCTTGTCTCTTTCAAAAAGAGCCATGCCATCTTTACCGCGCGTCACCAAGAGCGCGCGGTGTCCGAGTCGCGCACACAATTGCGCGCCCGCCGTCTCCAAATCCGCCGCGCTTTCTAAGCGCACGCCGAGCACATGCTCGACCTCGTCTTCGTTGGGCGTCGCCGACGTGAAGCCGGAGAAATCCAACAGCCGAAAGCGTGAGTCAATAATCACGGGGACAATTTGTTCACTCGCAATGCCGCGCAGGAATTTTATTGACTCCCCGCCCGCCACTCCGTAGTTGTAATCCGAAACGATGATCGCATCAACATGCTCTGCGGATTTGCGCAGGCGGGCGGCGATTTGTTCTTGTAACGTGGCGTCGGTCGTCATCGCGCTGTCGTAATCAACGCGGATGACCTGCTGCCGGGTTGAGTGCGCTTGGCCGGCGAGGACGCGAACTTTCGTCGTCGTTCGCATCGCGTTCGACGTGATGACTCCGCTGCAATCAACCTTCGCTTCGCGTAAACAATCGAGCAGCGCGCGCCCCGCTTCGTCGTCTCCAACCACGCCGACGAGCGTCGCGTGCGCGCCGAGCGCCGCGAGGTTGATGGCGCAGTTGGCCGCACCGCCCGGCATCGTGTCCGTGCGTTCGTGGCGGAGAATGAGCACCGGCGCTTCGCGCGAGACGCGGCTAATCTCGCCGTAGAGAAACTGGTCGGCGACGAGATCGCCGAGCACGACCACCCGCCGCCCGGTGAACGAGCGCCGCAGTGATTCGAGCCGATTTTCGGCGGCGGCGTGCTCAATTGTTCGCGCGCTCTGTTCCTTCATCGAGCTTCGCGTTCTCCTTCGGCGAGGATCGTTTTCACGGCGGCGAGTAGATCGTCGGCAACGATGTCCGGCTCGAGTTGCCACGATGCTCTCTGATGTTCCCACTCGCCGCGCCCGTAGCCGCTCAATACGAATGCCGAGCGCACCCCGGCGTTTCGCGCCAGTTCGATGTCGCCGAAGCGGTCGCCGATTATCCAGCTTTGCGTCGCGTCAATGTCAAACTCTTCAACGGCGCGGCAGATCAATCCCGGTCTCGGTTTGCGGCACTCGCAATCAAGCCGGTAAGGAGCGTCGCCCATCGAAGGATGATGCGGGCAGTAATAAATCGCGTCGAGTCGCGCCCCGCCGCGCTCCAACTCCTCGGTCAGAATGTTATGCACCACGCCGATCATTTCTTCCACGAAGTAACCGCGCGCGACGCCGGCCTGATTGGTCACGAGAATGGCGAGGTAGTGCGCGTTGTTGAGCAGCCTGACGGCTTCCGCCGAATAAGTGAAAACGCGATAACGCGAAGGATGATTGATGTAGCCGACTTCTTCGGAAATCGTTCCGTCGCGGTCAATGAATACGGCGCGTCGTCTCATCGCGCGGCCCCCACGCTCACCCGCGCGCCGACGATTCGGCGTGCGCGCACATACACTTCCGTCGGTGTGATGGCGGTCATGCAACGATGGTCAATCGGACAATCGCGCAGCATACACGGCGCGCATTCCGGCGGACGACGAATGACTTCTGCCGACGCAGAGAACGGGCGTGTCGTCGTCGGGTCGGTCGGGCCGAAAATGACGAGCGCCGGGAGATTAAGCGCGGCGGCGATGTGCGCCGGGCCGGTGTCGTTGGTGACGAGAAGATCGGCGTGGCTCAGAACAGCAATCGTCTCCGCGAGACTTGTCTCGCCGGTCAGCACGACGGGGCGACGAGTCATGTGTCCGACGACCTCGGCGGTGACATCCATTTCTTCACGCGAGCCGATGAGCACGACAGTCGCCCCCACATCACCCATTAGTTGATCGGCGAGCGCGGCGAAACGCTCAGGCGGCCAACGCTTCGCGCGGCTGTTGGTCGAGCCGGGACACAGCGCGACGAGCGGGCGGTCAAACACGGCCCCGTGCTGTAATAAAATTTCGCGCGCCGCCTGCCGCCGCTCAAACGATATTTCCAAATCAAGTCGCGGCGCGAACAATTCAACACCGGCTTGCGTCACCGGCACGGGCGACGATTCGCCGCTCATCAAACACTCAATCTCGGCGATGAGGTTGAGGTAGTAAAAAACTTCGTGTCGCTTGCCGCGCCACCGGGGAACCGGAAGCGCGTGTGTCAGGAGCGCCGCGCGCCGTTCCGTGCCGTACCCGATACGTAAGGGCACACGCGCCGCCGCCGCTGTCAGCGCCGGAGCGAACGCATTCGGAAAGAGAATCGCCAGATCAAATCGCCGCCGCTGCCACTCTCGAATTTCCGCGACGCGGCCCCGCAAGCCCCACCGCTCATTATCGAGAATCATGATGTCGTCGAGAAAATCCACTTCGTCAAAAATGCCGACGGCCCACGCGCGCGTCGCCAGCGTGATGTGCGCGTGGGGCAGCACGCGCCGCAGTTCGCGCAGCGCCGGCACGGTCATCACCGCGTCGCCGACCCAGTTCGCGCCGCGCACCACGACGCGCTCTATGTTCTGAGATTGGATTTTGCGATTGCTCACAACTCGATTTACGTCGCAACGCAGCCTTCCACCACTCGCGGGACCGTGCGGTTGCCTATTTGTTACAGCAAACTGCGCAGACCTTCTTCGACTCCGATTGTTGGCTGCCAGCCAAGTTCGGCGCGGACGCGCGTCAGATCGGAGACGTAATTGAGCGGTGTCGGCGCGGGCGCTTCGGAATCTTCGTCAATGACGGGCTGAAGTTCGATCATCCGGCTCACAGTATCAACGATGTCGCGCATACTAACGGCATTTGTTTTCCCGCCGCCGAGATTATACATGCCGCGTTCGTGTGATGAGTCAACGAAGGCGCGGCAGGCACGGGAGAAGTCGTCAACGTGCAGGATGTCGCGCACCGGCGTCCCATTGGCGGGCAGGCGAATCGGCCACCCGCGTTTGACCGACTCGACGTAGTGAGTGACGAAGCCGGACTCGTTGCCGTCGGTCGGTCGTGCGTAGATTGCCGACAGACGGAAGATGCAGGCGCGCACATTCTGCTGCGCCGCGTAGTAATCAACGTAGCGCTCGCCGAGCAGTTTCGACCATTCGAGCGCCGACTGTCCGCAATAATCCGTCGCGCAGATCTCCGGCACTTCCTCGTAGCCGTCGGCGTGGGAGCCATAAACATCTTTCGTCGAAGCATAGATAAAAACGGAGTTCGGTTGCATGTGACGAAGTACATTGGCGGTGCCTTCGGCGTTCGTGCGGAAGCACTCTTCCGCCGCCTCCGGTCTTTTGTCGAGGTGCGCCGCCAAGTGAATCACCACGTCGTAATCTGCAACGCGAGACACGTCGTAAGCGTCGAGCACGCTGCGGTGCGTGCGACGCGAAAAATCATCGGCGTCGAAGAACTGCCGCACATGTGCGCCGAGATAACCGCTGCCGCCTGTGACAAGTACCTTCATTTCAGAAGTCGAGAAAGTTCAATCAAGAATTAAAAGTTCATTGTGACAAATCAGGTGATGGCGCACGAAAGCGCCGGAGGCGCGACGGAAACTAGCCGGTGGTGTAACCACCGGACTGGGTCGCGCCGCGCGCGAGCGCCGTGAGTTGCATCAACGCTTCGCTGCGCCCGATGGCGATGAGCATGTCGCCGGCCTCGATGCGGGCGTCTGCCGAAGGGTTAAAAATCATCTCGCCGTCCTGACGGCGAATCGCGGCGATCACGATGTCGAGTTCGGAGCGAATGTTTGTGTAGCGCAGCTTGTGCCCGGCGATTGAAGACCCATGCGCGACCTCGACCTGCTCGAAGCCGAGGTCAAGGTTGTCCGCCGTGATCGAGTCCATAAAGTCGGCGACCGCCGGTTTCAAAAGCGCCTGCGCCATGCGATGGCTGCCGATGATCGTCGGCGCGACGACGCGGTTCGCGCCGGCCTTAATCAGTTTCGGCTCGGCCTGCTCCTCGACGGCACGCGCGACGATATGCAACTTGCGGTTGAGATCGCGCGCGGTGAGCACGACGTAAATGTTATCGGCGTCCTGCGCCAGACAAGTGACGAGTCCGTGCGCGCGTTCGACGCCAGCTTCGCGCAGCGTCTCTTCAAGCGTCGCGTCGTTGTGGATGACGCGCCCCCCGCGCTCGGCGATCCGCGCGGCCTTCTGCTCGTCCCGCTCGACGACGACGAACTGCGCCCCGGCGCGCTGCATCTCGCGCATGATGCGCGTGCCGACGCGCCCCGCGCCGCAGATGATGAAGTGGTCGTGAAGTTTGCTCATTTCGCGTGACCGGCGGCGCGCGCCGAGGGCGGCGAGAATTTCCGTTTGGATTAACGCCTGCACGCTGCTCGACAGCGCGTAACCGGCGGTGCCGACGCCGACGACCATGAAAAAGATTGTAAAGTTTCTGCCCGCCTGCGAGAGCGCATGCGGCGCACCGTAACCGACAGTCGTCACCGTCATCACCGTCATGTAGAGACTATCGGCGAGCGTCCAGCCTTCGATGATGGAGAAGCCGAAGGTGCCGAGCGCCACCGCGCCACCCAGCGCGAGAAGGGAATAAACGAGGCGCGCGCGTGATCTCTCCGTCGAATTTGTGATGGGGGACATCAAACGTCAATATCAGTGGTCGCATCAAACCGGCGTCTGCCAAGCCCGTCACGGTAGCGAAATCGTGAGGCAAGTGTCAATTAGTGAATACTCTGGGGTGATGAGTGACAGGAAAAGCGTCTGACATCAACAAGCCAGCACAAAGAATTGGTAGCCGTTTCGGCATCAAGCTTCCGATTCCTGACTCTTCCTATCACCCATCACCCATCACCCATCACTTTTCAGGCATTTACCATTCACCGTTTACCATTTACTATTACCATTGATGTCAGTTCGCTACCCCCCTAAAGATTCACTCCCTCCCGCAGCGAAGAGACGGCGCGCGCCGCGCGTGGTTAGATACGAAGAGCCGCGCGAGGGGTTTTTCCGACGCTGGCGGCGACGCATCTTCAGTCCTCTGGTGATTGTCGTGCTGGTATTTCTGACGACCGTCACCGTCGGCGTCTTCGGTTATTACTACTTCATTTTCTCCGAACGCATTGACCGTCTTCTGCGCGGCGAAATCTTTACACGCTCGGCGGGGATTTACGCCGCTCCGCACGAATTGCGCGTCGGCGCTTCCGTCTCCCCCGATGATTTAGTCGCACAGTTAAAGAGAAACGGCTACGTCGAAAAGGCGCAGCAGGCCGACGGTGCGCGGGGACGGTATCAGGCGAGCGGCGCGGGCGTTGATGTGGAGCCGGGGAGCACGAGCGTTGACGGCCGCCGCCTCTTTCCGCGCGTCCGCGTACATTTCGCGCGGGGCGCGAAGTCGGTGACAACGATCACCGACCTCGACGGCGGCGCGAAACTCGACAGCGTGTTGCTGGAGCCGGAGTTGATCAGCTCGGTCTCGGGCCGCGAGCGCGAGAAGCGCAAGGTGGTCGGGTTCAGAGACCTGCCGCCGCATCTCGTAAAGGCCATCACGGTAACGGAGGATCGCACATTCTTCGATCACTACGGCATCAACGTGCGCGGCATCCTGCGCGCCTTCGTGCGGCGCTACGACGCCGACCCGGATTCGCCGATTGCGCGGCAGGGCGGATCGAGCATCACGCAGCAACTCGTCAAGAATCTTTTACTGTCGCCCGAGCGCACGTGGCGAAGAAAATTTGCCGATGCCTACATGTCTCTGATCCTCGAAACGCGGCTCACAAAGGAACAGATTTTCGCGCTCTACTGTAACGAGGCTTATCTCGGCCAGCGCACCGGATTCTCGATCAAAGGTTTCGGCGAAGCTTCGGAAGCTTACTTCAACAAAGACGTGACGGCGCTCAATTTGCCCGAAGCCGCGTTCCTTGCCGGTCTGATTCGCAGCCCGAACCGCTATAACCCATACACTCATTACGAGACCGCGACCGAGCGCCGCAATCAAGTGTTGAAATCAATGGCCGAAGCGCGCGCGATCACCGAACTCGAAGCGTCGCGCGCGCAGTCGGTAGAATTGAAAGTCGCGCCGGCAAAGGGGCGCATTGACGTGTCCGAAGCGCCCTACTTCGTAGACTACGCGCAGAGTCAACTGGGCGACGTTCTCGCCGACACGAACGCCGCCGAGCATTTGCGTATTTACACGACGATTGACATGGAGTTGCAGCGCGCGGCTTATGCGGCGGTGGTGAAGCAACTCGCCACGCTCGACAAAGTTTATGCGAAGCGCCCGAAAGTCGCGCCCGGCTCGCTGCAGGCGGCGCTCGTGGCGATGAACGCGCACACCGGCGAGATCGTGGCGATGGTCGGCGGGCGCGATTACGAAAAGAGCCAACTCAACCGCGCGACGGAAGCATTGCGGCAGCCCGGTTCGGTCTTCAAGCCGTTCGTCTACGCGACGGCGCTGAACACCGCGCTCGACCCGATCCCGCGCGTCATCACGCCGGCCACAATCTATAAAGACGAGCCGAAGACCTTCGCCGTTGACAATCAGGAGTACACGCCGGGGAATTTCGGCGAGCAGTATATGAACGCGCCCGTCACTGTGCGCGACGCGCTGGTGCGTAGTCTTAACGTCGTGACGGTCGAGATGGCGCAGGAGATTACCATCGGTCG
>JBPCPQ010000502.1:0-2307 GCA_050999015.1 Pyrinomonadaceae bacterium
ACCGAGAATGCTTTTGAAAAAAACCAAGTTTGGGGTGGTTCTCGTCCTCTTCTTCACTTTTTTTTTTCGTTTTGGGGGGGCATGGCCGGGGGGCGGTCCCGCCTCTATTTGTGAGCGGCGCGCATCCTTAAATTCGTCCCGGCAATCATCTCTTAAGCACAATTCTGCGGCGACGCGCGGCGTGCCGTTGCCGGCGCGGTTCCGCGAAGTGGACGGACGCGGTTTGTTAGTCAAGACATGGATTAACGGGCGCGGCGCTTTTACTTTTGCAATTGATACCGGAGCCGGGGCGATCATTCTTTCGCGGCGCGTCGTCGCCGAAGCGCACGTCGGAATCGCCCGCGAGCGCACTGTTCAGATTAGCGGTCTCAGTGGCGCAACCGGCGGCGTCGGGCAAAAGGCTTCGATACAAACGCTCGCGATTGGTAGCCCGCAAAATTTTCTCCCGGCGCGCGGATTAGTGATCGTCGCCGCCGCGCTGCCGAGCGGGGTTGACGGAATCCTTGACCCGACCGAAGCTTACGCACCGTTCGGCTATTCCATTGATGTGCCGAACGGTGAAATGTGCGCGTTCGATCCGCAGCGCACACCTCTTCACGCGGGTGCCGCTCCGCAGGATGGGGCTATCGTTCGATGGCTTCGAGAAGCGGGCGGTCGGCGGCCTTTCGTGATGCTCGACGGAGGCAAGCGCGCTCTGCTCGACACCGGGTCGGGTTTCGGCCTCGCCATGAGTGAGAGTGCGGCAAGGACAATCGGAATCGCCGAGGTGCTTCGTCAAGATGGGCGGCGCACATGCCAAACGTATGACTTAGCTGGCGGCAGAGTGAGCGCGCGAAGGATGAAGCCGGCAACGATCTATATCGGTTCACTGATGCTGCGCGGAGTGCCGACGGATTTTCTCTTGAATGTAGAGGCCGGTGCGCCGATCCTGCTTGGTCGTGACGCGCTCCGTCCTTTTCATCTAACATTCGACCCGCTAAGTCAGCTTATCCAAATCAGGCCGTCCTAAAATTCTCCGAGCCACATCCCTCTGACGTTGCCTTCTACAGAAAGCACTTTACTGCTCCGCCGCTCTGTCATGCCACATAACCTTCCCAAAGT
Organism: Pyrinomonadaceae bacterium; assembly: GCA_050999015.1. Taxonomy (GTDB): domain Bacteria; phylum Acidobacteriota; class Blastocatellia; order Pyrinomonadales; family Pyrinomonadaceae; genus JBPCPQ01. The sequence continues at coordinate 1,102 of JBPCPQ010000502.1, forward strand.
GCCCGTTTTCGGCTGACTCTAGTGGACTTAATTACAGGATTGACAGGTTTTACGAGCGCGAGTAACATGCTTCAAGCGTCATTCCTGCTGCTGCTCATCTGAGCGGCTGACTGACATTCAGTTAGGCTTCTTCTGTGAATTGTCATCATCGGTTCGTTCCAGACTAAAGGATTAAGAGGACAGTGAGGACAGTGAGGACAGTTATGAACCGAGCGGCCGTCCCCATCCCCGAAAAGCTTTTCTTTAAGATCGGTGAAGTGTGCGACATCACTGACGTGCAGGCGCACGTCCTGCGTTACTGGGAGTCGGAATTTCCGATGCTCGCGCCGCAGAAGAACCGCGCCGGGCAGCGCACATACCGCAAGCGCGACGTCGAAATGGTGCTGCGCGTCAAGGAACTGCTTTACGAAGACCAGTACACCATCGCCGGGGCGAAGAAAAAACTTGCCGGCGAGTTGCGCGGCGCGAGCAAACTCAAAGTCGTCACGCCGGAGATGGGAGCGACGCTCACGGCTGCGCCGCAATCGCCCTCGCCAACACCCTCATCAAATGCTTCGGCGTCGCTTTCTTCCAGCGCTTCGACGGCCCCGCTCGTCGTCCAGCCGCGCGTTAATTTTGAGAGCGCCCCGCCCACACCCGAAGGCGATGCGCCACTCTCGGACGAACGTCGCCTCGCCATCCGCCGCTTGCGTCAGGAACTGCGCGAATTGTTGACGTTACTCAGTTCTGACGAAACGCCCGGGGGGACAAAAAGTTGGTAAGCAGAGGCAGACCTTACGTGTCTTACGTTTGGCCGGAGCGAACTATTCTGCGTGTTTGACAAATAATCTTTTCGGGAGATACTTGCTAATACTTTAGCGGGATGTGGCGCAGCCTGGTAGCGCGCACCCTTGGGGTGGGTGAGGCCCCGAGTTCAAATCTCGGCATCCCGATCAAAAGGGGCTTGTTGCTCTAGTAAAGCAGCAAGCCCCCTTGTATTTTCGGCGACGGACACTTGAAAAACATTCGTCAATTAGCCCGACCGAGCGGCCCGACACTTCAATTCTCGACGATCAGTATTTCCGCGCTCAGCGTTTTATGAATCGGGCATTTGTGCGCGATCTCCTGTAGACGCGCGCGCTGTTCATCGGTGAGATTACCTTCGAGAGTGACGGTGCGCTCGACACGGTGAACGAAGCCGTCAGTCGTTGCCTCACATTCGGCGCA
>JBPCPQ010000351.1:0-4189 GCA_050999015.1 Pyrinomonadaceae bacterium
GTTCATTATCAAGCGGCGGGCGTCCCTCTCATCGTCTTCGCCGGCCAAGAGTACGGAACGGGCAGCTCGCGCGACTGGGCAGCGAAGGGCACGCGGCTCTTAGGCGTGCAGGCCGTCGTTGCCGAAAGCTTCGAGCGCATCCACCGCTCGAATCTCGTCGGGATGGGTGTGCTGCCGTGTCAATTTAGGGAAGACACGAACGCCCGCACATTGAAGCTCGACGGCACCGAGACGTTCGACTTGACCGGGCTTGAGAGCGGTGACATTAAACCGCGTCAGGACGTGACGCTCGTCATTCATCGAAAGAGCGGCGAGACCGAAGAAGTCCCGGTCACGCTCCGCATAGATACGCCGATTGAAGTGGACTACTTCCGTCACGGCGGCATCCTCCCCTTCGTGCTCCGGCAGTTGATCGGACAAGCGTAAAAGAACAGAAGGCAGCAGGCAGAAGGCAGTCAAAGCCGATGCACTTTGTCACGTATGAGTCTGCTGTTCTGGGTCAAGCCCAACTTCGTTATTCATAATCTTACTGCCTACTGCCCGCTGCCTTCTGCTTTCCGCCTTCTGGAAAACATGGCATTTGAAATCACCTTCACTGCTCTCGGCGTCCTGCTCATCCTGCTCGTGGTGTACGACGTTTATGCCACGATTCTTGACGCCCGCGCCCGCGCCGGGCCGATTAGTGAAACTTTGAATCGCGTTGTGTGGAGCCTCGCGCGGCGGATCGCGTTTCGCCTTCCGCGCCCGCGCCGTCACCGCTTCCTTAACGCCCTGGGCCCGTTGCTACTGCCTGCGCTGATCGCCATTTACATCGGCTCACTTGTGAGCGGTTTCGCGCTGATTTATTTTCCGCGCATGCCCGCGCACTTCAACGTCGCGCCCGAAGCAGTCAGCCCCGTCTGGATCGAATCGCTCTACTTCAGCGGCACCACACTGACGACCGTCGGCTACGGCGACATCGCGCCGCGCACGACGGCGATGCGCTTCGTCGCGCTGACACAGGCCGCTGCCGGCTTCGGGCTGATCTCGCTCGCGGTGACGTACCTCATCACCGTCTACAGCGCGCTCGAACGTAAGCGCTCCGTTGCGCTATCCTTTTACCATCAGGCGGAAGAGGGGGCGGACGCCGCCGGGTTTATCGCGCACCATTTTATCGCCGGGCGCTTTTACGAGCTTGATGGCGCGCTGCGCACCGCCGCGCGCGACCTTCAGCAATTGCTCGAATCGCACGTCGAGCACCCGATTATTCATTACTTCCATCCAATCGAGGTTTACAAAAGTCTACCGCGCGTCCTGTTCCTGACGCTCGAAATCACGACCGTCATCAAGTCATGCCTTGATCCCGACGAATATCCTGAGACTTACAATCATCCCGAAGTCCGCACGCTCGATGCGAGCGCCCGCCACGTCCTCAACCAGTTAGTCGCATCGCTTGATATGCGGCGGCGGCTGGCGCGGCGCATCGAGACCCGTTTTGAAGAATCGCGGCGGTGGGAAAAGCGTTACCGGCAGACGCTTTATAAATTGAAGGGGGCGGGCATCAAGACCCGAAAGGACGCGCGCGCCGGGTGGGACGAGTACCGCGCAAAGCGCGAGGAGTGGGAAACGTCGCTGCACCGCTTCGCCACATACCTCGGCTACGACTGGGATGAAGTAACCGGCGACCGTGGCCTTGAATACGCCGCCGACGAAGCGATGGAAGAACCAGAAGGAAGTGTTGAGTGATGAGTACTGAGTGCCGGGTGACAAACAAAAGCCTTCATCACTCTTCAGTACTCATCACTCAACACTTAGCACAACTCCTCACTTTAAGAACGAGCTTCTTCCGTTTCTGCCGATGCGCATATTGGTAAGCCAGTCGAGCCAGCGCCAGCGTAGGGCGCGCGGCGCGAGATACTCCGTGATGGCTTGCACTCTCTGAATCCTTCTGTCGCCAATGTCGAGCGTCGCTTCGGAGAGAAAGCGTAAATAAAAATAGCTGCCTTCAATTACCCGCCGTTGCGAAAGAACCAAACTGATTGTTCTGCTCTCCGCCTCAGCCGTAAATTCCAAACTCTGTGGGTAACGAACGCCGAAGTGATGGCGTCGCACGCTCTGCGTTTTCAATTGCGCGTCGTAGTCCGCGAGTTCTCCTCCACGCACGACGAACAGACGAGTCGTCGGCATTTCGTCAGCGTTCTCACGGTAGTGGTAAAAGACGGCGGTCGTTTTATCCGCGAAGTGTACGCGCCCCCACTGCCATTCGGCTATTGTCGCGGGCATCCATCGGCGGTCGCGGTTGTGGTCGTGATAGCCCGTGCCGCCAAAATGCTCCTCAGCAACGCGCGCACCGTCCCGCTCGAATACGCTGATTGTTCCCTCGACGCGGCAGCGCGGCGCGGCCATGTTCCATTGGTGCCCGGATGAATTGATCTGTGCGTTCGCATCAGCGGGTACGCCGCCCGCGCCGCGTGAAGGAAAATCACCATCCGTCACTGCCCAGTTGAGCGACGCGCTGAGCTGCCGTCCGCCCCGGAGATGCTCGTCAATCGTCACGTCGTAAGAGTGGCCTTGAGGAGTTTCGATTAATCGGAAATTGCTGCGCCCGATGCGACAAAAAGGCTGATCGCGGCTCGCCGAAAAATCTGCGGATGTGTACTCGTTGTTCGCGCGAAACAGTAAGCGCCCGTCGCGGTACAAACAGACGGAGACGGCAGGAAATTCAGCCGGGCGCGGCGCGCGACCTCGCCCAAGCCGGTGCTCTGCAATCGCACGATTAAATCGCGGCGAGAAAACGAAGTCGGCGAGAAAGATAATCACCAGCGCATCGCGCCCGTCGTCGCTAATCGCATCGAAGTACCACCACTCATAACCTCCCGGCGCGTCATCGGCTGGGTGCCACACGTCACCGCTAATGCTTGAGCAATAACGGAACTCATCTTTCAGTTTGTCTGCTTGTAATTCTGCGGTCATTTGTAGCGGGAAGATTAACCTTCGCTCGCCCGTTTGAAAAGATGGCGAACACCGCCGGAGCGACGGTTTGGACTTGGTTCGGCGGCGGATGATAAAGTATGCGTTAGAGTCTCAGCACACAAAACTATCACTCAGTCCCAAACACTTCTTCAGCATTCGGTAAAGGAGAATTTATTTATGTCGTCAGCGCAAACAGTCGCCGCAGATTCACCGCGCCGCTATCAATTATTCATTGATGGAAAATGGATGGACGCCGAATCCGGCAAAACATTTGAGACACCGAATCCGGCGACCGGCGCGACGCTCGCCGAAGTTGCCGAAGCGGACAAGGCCGACGTTGATAAAGCCGTCATTGCCGCGCGCCGCGCCTTTGAAGGTAAGTGGTCGAAGATGAGCGCGCGTGATCGCGGGCGGCTGCTCTACAAACTGTCGCAACTCATCGAGGCCAACGCGCCGGAACTGGCCGCGCTCGAAACCGCCGACAACGGCAAGCCAATCCGCGAATCGCAGTACGTTGACATTCCGCAGGTCGTCGAAAACTTCGAGTACTTCGCCGGTTACGCGACGAAGATCGAAGGCGAGACGATTCCCGTTCCGGGGCAGATGTTCAACTACACTCTGCGCGAGCCGCTCGGCGTGTGTGGGCAGATCATCCCGTGGAATTTCCCTCTGCTGATGGCGGCGTGGAAACTCGCACCCGCGCTCGCCGCCGGAAACACTATCGTCCTCAAGCCCGCTGAGCAGACGCCGGTGAACGCGATGGAACTCGGCAAGTTGATTCAGGAAGCGGGTTTCCCCGACGGCGTGGTGAACATCGTTCCCGGCTACGGCGAGACGGCCGGCGCGGCGCTCGCCTCGCACCCCGGCATTGACAAGATCGCGTTCACCGGCTCGACCGAAGTCGGCAAGATCGTCGCCCGCGAGGCGGCGCAGAATCTGACGAAAGTTTCGCTTGAACTCGGCGGCAAAGCACCGAACATCGTCTTCGCCGATGCCGACATCGAGCAGGCGGTGAACGGCGCAATGATGGGCATCTTCTTCAATCAAGGACAGGTCTGCTGCGCCGGTTCGCGCCTCTTCCTGCACGAAGAAGTGAAGGACGAGTTTCTTGACAACTTCAAAAACCGCGCGGCGAAGGTAAAGGTCGGCGACCCGATGAACGCCGCGACACAGATGGGGCCGCAAGTCTCTGAGGAACAACTCAACCGTGTCAAAGGCTACGTTGACATCGCACGCG
>JBPCPQ010000170.1:0-2221 GCA_050999015.1 Pyrinomonadaceae bacterium
ACTCTTCGCAACCCTTTTAGAGCTATCCCCCGCAGCAGCTTTGAGATCATCACCCGCCGGGGGTGTTCTTTTCCGAGGTGATTGACCCGGACTCGACTCCAGCGCGGAGCCGCGAGCGTCCGCGCCCCCCTTTGACGCGCCCTCTGTTAAATTACTCGCGCCACGCGACGCGGTATCGCGTTCGCCCATCCTCTTCAGGTCTTCGATACGACCGGCGCGGACGGCAGCGCAGATTAGCTTATGCTGACGCTGGAGACGCTCCGTGAGGACTTTTTCGCTGAAGCCGGAATCAATTAAGTCATTGTATAGAGAGCGCTTGCTGGCGAGGATCGCGCCGCCGACGTAGACGAGCGAAAGGATGAGAGGAGTCTCTAAACCTTTATCCTCCGTCTGTACGTGGTAGGTCACACCCTCATGTTCGATGTCAGTGTTGAATCCGGTAATCACAGATTTATTCAGTGACGCGACGTGGCTGCAGTTGACTTGAAACAGGCGTATCAAGTGGGGTCGAACCCGAAAGTAACATAGGCTCTCGAAGACGGTCAATCTCCTCACATAAGACGGTTTAGCGCCTCTAAACACATTGCTTGACACGCTCACTTTCATCCACTAGGATAACTTTGTGCCATGATTCTCAATCTAATCTTAACGGTGTTTGGCAGTTGAGATTTGCAACTGTTTGGAGGCAAGTGTGTTTAAGCTAAGCGCTTATCTACCAATTCTACTGATGTTTGTTGTGGCAGTTGGATTCGCCGCCGGGAATGTCGTTTTGTCTCAATTTGTGGGCCAGCGTAAATCAACACGCACCAAGCTTATGCCGTATGAGTGTGGCAAAGACCCTGTGGGTTCTGCGCGCGAACGGTTCTCGGTAAAGTTTTATCTCATCGCAATGATCTTTATCCTGTTCGATATCGAGTTGATTTTCATGATGCCGTGGGCCGTCGTGTTCCGCAGTCTGAAAGCGAGCGGGTACGGGACGTTGGTGTACGTTGAGATGATGATTTTCGTGGCGCTGCTTCTCGTCGGTTACGCTTACGTGTGGAAAAAAGGTTTGTTCGACTGGGGCGAACGTGCGCGCCGCGAAGCGGAAGCGGAAGGACGCACGCTCGCCGACATGGAAGCCCGCCAGCGAAAACAGCAACCGCGCGCAATACCCGCCGCCGCCCGCGCAGCCTAAGTAGCATCAGGAGTTTTATCGTTATGGGTTTAGAGAATGTTATCGCTGAAGCGCTGCCGGAAGTTCTCACCACCCGGCTCGATTCGCTTGTTAACTGGGCGCGTAAGTCCAGTTTGTGGCCGGCGACTTTCGGCCTCGCCTGCTGCGCCATTGAGATGATGAACGCGACTTCTTCACGCAATGACTTGGCTCGCTTCGGGTCAGAGGTCTTTCGCGCCAGCCCGCGCCAAGCCGACGTGATGATCGTGTCGGGGCGCGTCTCCCGCAAGATGGCTCCGGTCTTGAGGCGCATCTACGACCAGATGCCGGAGCCGAAATGGGTCATCTCGATGGGCGCGTGCGCTACGTCGGGCGGCGTCTTCGACAACTACGCGATTGTGCAGGGCGTGGACAAAGTCGTGCCGGTTGATGTTTACATTCCGGGTTGCCCGCCGAGACCTGAAATGTTGATTCATGCCGTGATGATGCTTCAGGACAAAGTAATGAAAGAATCTTTGCGCGACCGCAGAGACGTTAACGTCGAAGACGCGCGCGAGGCCGTGCCGCCGGGAACGCTGCCCGCATCCGGCATTTCCGCCCTGAACGAAGCGGCGGCGCAGGAACAAGTTTCACGCCCCTACACGATTGCTTCGCGGCACGAACGCCGCAGATCATCATAGGGCGGTGGCAGGTGATGGATGATAGAACGAATGCTTGTTCTCATCACCCACTACTCATTACTGAATTTTTATGTCCAAAGATATTGAGCGCGAGAAACTGATTGAGGAGCAGAGCGTTTCGGTCGAGACGCCGGGCGCGGCGCAGTCGCTCGCTGCGACATTACAGCGCGAGCGCGCAGACTGGTTCGGGGAGATGACCATCGCTTTCGGCGAGATTACGTTCGCCGTGGCGCGCGAATCGCTCGCCGAGATTTGCTCATACCTGAAGAAAACTCCCGCCTTCGCGTTCGACATGCTCGCGGATTTGTGCGGCGTGGATCGCGGCGTCGAAGAAGAACCGCGATTCGAGGTCAACTACCACTTGTGCGCGACGACGAAGTATCAC
>JBPCPQ010000275.1:0-7062 GCA_050999015.1 Pyrinomonadaceae bacterium
GTCGGCGAATACGGAATGCGTGTCATCGGTATCGAAGATAGCTTCGAGGGATTGCTCGGCGAGACGGTGACACGCGAGTTGACGCAAGCAAGTGTGCGCGGATTACTGCCACGCGGCGGCACAATTCTCGGCACACGCAATCGAGGCAACTTCGTGGAGCGCGGACCCGGCGGCGAGTCAACTAAGCCCGCCGCGGTCTACGAAGAAGCTCTGAGAAATCTTGAGCGCCTCGGAATTGATGGCCTCGTCGTGCTCGGCGGCGAAGGCACGCTGGCAATCGCTTCCGAGTTCGACCGCCTCGGCTTTCCCGTCGTCGGCGTACCCAAGACGATTGACAACGATCTCGCCGCAACGGAATTGACGTTCGGCTTTGTCACCGCGCTCGACATTGCGACCGAGGCGCTTGACCGTCTGCACACCACCGCCGAATCGCACGACCGCGTGATGATTCTCGAAGTGATGGGACGCCACACCGGTTGGATCGCGCTCCACTCCGGCGTGTCGGGCGGGGCCGACGTGATTTTAATCCCGGAGATTCCCTTTTCGATGGAGATGGTGGCGCAGAAGGTGCTTGAGCGCGAGCGTTGCGGTTCGCAGTTCAGCATCATCGTCGCCTCGGAGGGCGCGAAGCAGATCGGCGGCTCGGAGTTGTACATTGAGTCGGGGACGCGCGAGACTGCGCCGCGTCTCGGCGGCATCGGCAACTTTTGCAGCTACGAGATTCAGCGTCTGACCGGCAAAGAAACTCGCGCCGTCGTGCTCGGACATCTTCAGCGCGGCGGCTCACCGAATGCCTTCGACAGAATGCTTGCGACCAACTTCGGTTCAGCCGCAGTGCGCGCTCTGAAACGTGGTGAGCGCGGCGTGATGGTCGCGCTGCATGCGGCTAACATCGTCACAGTGCCGCTCTTCCAAGCGACCGGCAGCCTTAAGACCGTTCCGCCCGACGGCCAACTCGTTCGCACCGCGCGCGATGTCGGCATTTCATTCGGCGCACCCGACGAAGACAAACACCACACTTACGAGACCTGTGAATGACCGTGATGTTGGGTGGTTGATGAAACGAATCGGGTGAAATGAAAAGAGCCGAGACGAGACTTTTGTCTCCCTCGGCTCTTCCCCGCCGGTGACGTCCCCAAACAGGCGCGGAGTCTCCGCCCGCTAAAGCTTCGTGCTCCCCGCATGTGTGTCACCGGTTACTCGGCCGGAAAGAAATCATCCGGCAATTCAAAGTCTGAGACTCGCTCGTGCGGCGCGTGTTCACCCGAAGCAAGATGTTCGACCAACTCGCTGACGACGGAAGGATCGAACTGTGTTCCGGCACCGTCGCGCAGCCTTTCAAGGGCGATTAACGGCGACAATCGCCGGCGATACGGGCGGTCGCTCGTCATCGCGTCGTAAGCGTCAACGACGGTGATGAGGCGCGCGCCGAGGGGAATCTCTTCGCCGCGAAGATGCGCCGGGTAGCCGTCTCCGTCCCAGCGCTCGTGGTGATGTCTCACCATCGCCCGCACCGCATCCATGCGCGGGACGCCGGCTAGAACTCGCGCCCCGTCGTCAACGTGGCGACGCATGATGTTCGCCTCTTCTTCTGTAAGGCCTGTTGTTTTGTAGAGCACGGCTCGGGGTACGGCGAGCTTACCGATGTCGTGGAGGAGTGCGCCGGTTTTGATTCGTCTCGTTTCTTCTTCCGTGAGGCCGCACCGACGCGCCACGGCTCCGGCCAGTCGCGCGGTTTTTATCGAATGTTCACCGGTGCGTCGGTGCTTTGCGAACAGAAGGGTCAGCAGTGATGTCACAATCGAGACGAACGATTCATTGGCCTCACTGTCGGGCGCTCGGCCCGACAATTGTTGACACCAATCGTAGCGCGTTGAGGCGTATGCTTTCGCTGGCTCGACGCGCTCGGATAGAAGGCTAACGGTCATGATGTTTTCTTTCGGAGCATTAGCACCTAAAATGCGAGACCACGGCTCAATCAATACATAATGACAAAACAGGCGAGCCAGGAGCTTGGTCCTGAATGTTTAGTAAGTTGATGCCGGAAAATTTAGAATTAGAAGACTCGCAACTTGGTCTTGCAAAGATGCTGTTGTGAATATAATTTACAAGCCGGTAGTGCTTCGTTGTGTTTTTGTTATATTTTGCACTTATCGAATTATTCAACTGGAGCGTGGAGTAAATTAACAACGTGACTGAAAACATTAAGCAGCGCCTTCGGGCAGAACTCGACGAACTGGATACGGAATTGCGCGTGCATCTTCCGAAGGAAATCAAGCGCGCCCTGGAGTACGGCGATTTGCGCGAAAACGCCGAGTATCGTGCGGCGCTCGACCGCCAGCAATTCTTACAAGCGCGCATCGGGCAACTGCGCCAGCGTCTTAGCGAAGTCGCGTCAATTGACGTGTCGAAAGTCCCGCTCCATAAAGCCGCCTACGGCTCGACGCTCGTTCTCTATGACGCCGAACGCGAAGAGGAAGTGACGTATCGCCTCGTCACGCCCGAAGAAAGCGACCCGCCGGCCGGACTCATCTCGACCACCTCGCCGGTCGGCAAAAGCTTAATGGGCAAAGAGGAAGGCGACGAAGTGGTGGTGAGTACTCCCGCCGGTTCGCGCCGCTTCGAGATTCGCCGTCTAAAGACGCTCCACGACGAAGCAAAGGATGAAGGATAAGTTAGAACACAGAAAACAGAATACAGGAGACAGAAGAAAAGCGGTTCGTGGCTTAGTTCATTCTGTCTCCTGTGTTCTGTATTCTGACTCCTGACTTGCATTCATCATTTCGAGGGCATTCCTTGACAAGCCATTCGGCGCGTCAATATGATACTCCGTTAATACGGCAGACTGTTTTGCGATCATGCTAAGGCCTGTCGCCACCTTTGGACGGGCGCAACAGAAAGGCGGAGTATTTGTTCGGGGCAAGTATCGGACGCGGCGCAAGTCGAATCATTAACGCGATGGTGCGCGGTCTGGCGCGCGGAAGCATCAACCCCAACTTGCTGACCGTCATCGGCGTTTCAATTAACGTCCTCTGCGGCCTTCTGTTCGGCTTCGGCTACTTCTTCTGGGCTGGCATCATTCTGATTGTCGCCAATTTGTTCGACATGCTCGACGGCAGCGTCGCCCGCCTCACAGGGCGCGTGACACGCTTCGGCGGCTTCCTTGATTCGTCGCTCGACCGCCTCTCAGACATGGTCGTGTTCGTCGGTTTGATGGTCTTCTACGCGCGCGATACCGAATTTCATTCGACGCTCAATGTTTTCCTGACGGGCGCGGCGCTGATGGGGTCGGTGCTCGTTAGCTACACCAGCGCGCGGGCGGAGAGTCTGATACCGAAGTGCGACGTGGGATTCTTACGCCGCCCGGAGCGCGTCGTGCTATTGATTATCGGCGCGCTCTCGACGCACCCCGGATCGCCGAACCTTTTTGCGAACCGCATGCCCGCCGTGCTGTGGATTCTCGCCGTCGGTTCTTACTGGACGTTCGCACATCGGATGTATCACACGTGGCGTGAAGTGAAACGGGCTGATGCGTCCGCTCCGGTTAAAGCGGTGACGACTCCCGTGATTCCCGACTCCGCTTCGGCTGTCGAAGCATCTTCGCCCGCCGATTCCGCGTCAAAAACCATGGAAGAGCGGCACAAGAAGGCGACGAAAATTGTTCCGCGCCCTTCGGCTTCCGGTTAGACGCCGACGACGTGTTTTTCCATTCCGCTTCGAACCTTACGAGGTCAACTGCTTTGACTATCTGCCCATGCTGCGGTTCTAAATTTGAAGGCGACCTTGAGCGCGACGGCTGCTCCGCCTGCGGCGCGCGCGCCGTCGGCCCCCCGCTCGCCCGCCCCGCGCATGAACTTCCCTCCTACGGTCATGCCTTAGCCTCAGGCGTGAGCGGTGCGCTACTCTTCGTCGTGTTTGTGGCGACCACACTCGCGGCACTGTTCGCGGCTAAATCGTCGTCAATTACATTTCGGGACATTATCGCCGCCGGCGAGGTCGCCGCGTGGCAATTGAAGTGGCTCCTGTTTCCCGCCGCCGCGCTCGTTGTGTGGATGTGCGTGCGTGCGCGCCGCAAGATTCGGCGTCAGCCGGCGCGCTACATTGGCCTGAGCGCCACGCGCGCCGGTTTCGCCTCGGCAACCATTGCCGCCGCCGTCGTCGCTCTGTTAATCGGCATCACAATCCCCGAAAGATTGCGCCGGCGCGAAATGGCTTTGCAGGCGGCGGACGATGTGCTGCGTCATGCGAGTAACCGGATGTTGCTCGGTTACATGTCGCGTCACGGATCGTTGCCGACGAACGTGGATGAGTTGATAAAAGACCTTCGCAACACGCCCGACCCGGACGGCACGCTGGCGAAAGTAATCGCCGAAATGCAAGCGGGTGTTTATAGCCCCGAAGCGAGCCTCGCCTCTGTGCCGGAAGCGGCGAAGAAGAAAGGCGCGCGGCGCATCTCGTCGGTGCGGATGCGCCCCGTCTCCGACCGCGCCGCCGCCGCGGATGACACGCCCGGTCAGGGAATATCCTTCACCAACTATGAACTCGTTTTGCCGGGCCGCGACAAACTCCTCGGCACTCCCGACGATCTCAGGATTCGCGACGGCCTTATGATTGAGTCTTCAGTGTCCTCTAAGCCAATTCCGCGCGCGACGACGGTGGGTAAAATCAGCAAGCCTTAACGCTCCACCGACATGGGAATCCTCAATCTCTTCCGCCGGAAAACTGTTGACGACGAAGCAACTCGACGCGCCAACCTGCGTCGCACGGGGCGCATCGCCGAAGGCACCATCTTCGACATTGCCACCGACGATGCGGGCGCGATCAGAGAGATATTTTTTAGCTATAACATCAACGGTGTTGATTACGAATCGTCGCAGACGCTTGATCCCGAGCAGTCTCTGAGCCACAGCGACTACGCGCCCGGCGCCCGCATTACGGTGCGCTATAATCCGCAGCATCCCGGCAATTCTGTTGTCGTTTGAGCAGAGGTCAGAGGTTAGAGGTCAGTTAAGATTGTCTTCTATTAACCTTTGACCTCTGACCTCTGACTTTATGTTTCGCAAACTCCTCATCGCTAATCGCGGCGAGATTGCGGTGCGCGTCATTCGCGCGTGCCGCGAGATGGACATCTCGCCCGTCGCCGTCTATTCCGAAGCGGACGCGGCGGCGCTTCACGTGCGTCTTGCCGACGAAGCTTATCTTATCGGCCCGCCTCCATCATCTGAGAGTTACCTGCGAATCGAGCGCATTATCGAGGCCGCGCGTGGATGCGGCGCGGAGGCCATTCATCCCGGTTATGGTTTCCTCGCTGAGAACGCCGACTTCGCGCGCGCTGTCGCCGCCGCCGGGTTAGTATTCATCGGCCCGCCCGCCGAAGTGATGGAGTTGATGGGGTCAAAGATTAACGCGCGGCGGGCGGCGGTCGCGGCGGGCGCTCCCGTCGTTCCGGGCACGACTGAGCCACTTACTTCACTCGGCGAAGCGCGCGCGACAGCCGCGCGCTTCGGCTATCCGGTGATGCTGAAGGCGGCGGCGGGCGGCGGCGGCAAAGGGATGCGGCTCGTCGTAGTTGAGGAAGACATCGCTTCGGCTTTTGAGGCGGCGCGCTCGGAAGCGGCGGCGGCCTTCGGCGATGATGCAATCTATCTTGAGAAAGCTGTCGAGCGCCCGCGCCACATCGAGATTCAAATCTTCGCGGACACGCACGGCAGTGTCGTGCATCTCGGCGAGCGCGAGTGTTCGATCCAGCGCCGGCATCAGAAAGTCATCGAGGAATGCCCGTCGCCGATTGACGACGGGACGCTTCGCGCGCGGATGGGAGAGACCGCCGTCCAAGTCGCCCGCGCCGCCGCTTATGTCGGCGCTGGTACAATCGAGTTTCTCGTCTCCGACGTGACGCGCGAGTTTTATTTTCTCGAAATGAACACGCGACTTCAGGTCGAGCACCCCGTGACCGAGCTTGTGACCGGCATTGATCTCGTGCGCGAGCAAATCATGGTGGCGAACGGTGCGCCGCTTTCCTTCACGCAGGAAGACATCCGTTGGCGCGGTCACGCGATTGAGTGCCGCGTGTATGCCGAAGACCCGGATAATAATTTCCTGCCGTCGCCCGGACGGATTACTTCTTTGCGCGTGCCCGCCGGGCCGAACGTGCGCGACGACGGCGGCGTCTACGCGGGCGCGGAAGTCTCGATCTACTACGACCCGATGATCTCGAAGCTCGCCGTGTGGGGGCGCACGCGCGGCGAGGCGATTGAGCGAATGCGCCGCGCTCTCGGCGAGTATACCGTCGGCGGCATCAAGACGACGCTTCCCTTCTTCCGCGAAATCATGCGCGATGAGGAGTTCATTGCTGCGCAACTCGACACCGGTTTCATCGAACGCTTCAACGAGCGACGTAACGCCCGCCGAAGCGCGCGCGGTGTGGATGAGCGCGAGGAGCGAACAAGTGACCGAACAATCGAGCGCGACCTCGCGGCCGTCGCCGCCGCGCTCGCTTTCGCGCAGGACGCACAAGCGCCCGCACAATTTCAGTCTGGCGAACGCCCCGCGAGCAAGTGGCGTCTCGCGGGGCGAATGGCAGCGCTCAACAGCAGGTCGTAGGAGAGTAACTGCGAGTTGGTGATGAGCCAAAAGTAATATCATGCGAAAGCGCCGGAGGCGCTGCGGAGATTAGCCGGTGGTGCAACCACCGGACAGCCGCGACATCATCGCCATCGCGTCCCGGTAGGGACGCCGGATAGTTCCTGCGCCCTGACAGGGCGCAATCTAACGTGGCGCATTTTCCGGTGGTTGCACCACCGGCTAATTTCCTCTGTCCCTTCGGGACAACACGATTTGGTCAGTATGAGCCGATCTTCTGATTCATGAAACTGATTGCCGAAATTGATAACGAAAAGCACGCGCTCGACGTGCAGCGGGAAGGCGCGCGTGTGAGCGCGACGATTGACAGTCGCAGCTACAAACTCGAAGTGCGCGAGCCGGAGGCGTGTACGTATCTTTTTATTACTGCCGGTCGCGTCTTCGAGTGTCGCGTGGACAAAGCCGGCGCGACGCGCGGCG
>JBPCPQ010000375.1:0-9786 GCA_050999015.1 Pyrinomonadaceae bacterium
CCTTCGGAGAAGCGCGCGACGCGCACACTCACTTCGCAGAAGATGCTTGCATCATTCGTCAGGGAGACGCAGGACGTTGAGCGTCTGGACGCGCAGGGCGATGCCAAGTTCAACGAGCGCGACCGCAACGGCCAATCCACCAACGCCTCATACACCGCCGCCGACGCGGTGGTGAGACTTCGCGACGGCGACCCCGTTGTGTGGGACGCGCGGGCGCGCATGAAGGCGGTGGAAATTGATTCGGACACGCGCGGAAAAATATCATACGGTCGCGGGCACACGAGCACGACGTATTACAGTCAGGAACAGACCGGCGGCGCGACGCCTTTCGCGAAAGTGAAAAGCCCGGTCTTCATCGTCTCGAACAACTCGGAGTTTCGCCACGAGGAGGGAATCGGCATTTACACCGGTGGCGCGCGTGCGTGGCAGGACGACAACTTTATCAAAGCGGACAAGATCACGCTGCGCGGCGAGACGAAACGGATGGAGGGCGAAGGCAATGTCGAGAGCGCGCTCTACCAAGCGCGACGCAAAGACCCGAATGGTTCGCGCGTCGTGGTGCCCGTCTTCGCCGCCGCGAATCGCATGTTCTACTCCGACGTGGAGCGCCTGCTTCATTACGAAGGGAACGTGGACATCAAGCAGGGAATCGAGCGCATCACGGGCGAGGTGGCCGACGTGTACTTACTCAAAGACTCTTATGAAGTCGAGCGCACCGTCGCCTCGCGCAACGTCGTACTGACGCAGCCCGGCAAGCGTGGCACCGGCGACTGGGCGCAGTACACGGCGGCGGATGAAACGATGGTGATGACAGGCTCGCCTGCGCGCGTCGAAGATGTCGCGCAAGGGGCGACCGAGAGCCGGCGTCTGACCGTCTTCCTGCGTGAGAATCGCGTCGTCTCCGACGGCGGCGGCAGCGACACCCAGCAAAGCACAGGCCGTGTGCGCTCGACGCACCGGATTAGGAAACAATAGTGAGTACTGAGTACTGAGTAATAGCAGAGAATGATTTCTAACTCAGTACTCAGCACTCAGTACTCAGCACTTTGAGAGACATGCAGACTGAAGAAATCATTGAGCCTGTAGTTAAGGAAGTGGCAGCGGAGCGCGGCGCGCGGGCGGAGCGTGTGCCTTCGGCGACGGCGCTGGCCGGCAAAGACTTGGTGAAAAACTATGGCCGGCGGCGGGTTGTTGATGGCGTCAGCCTGCACGTCGAGCAGGGCGAAGTGGTCGGATTGCTCGGTGCGAACGGGGCCGGCAAGACGACGACGTTCTACATGATTATCGGGCTTGAAGACCCTCACGCGGGCCGCGTGATGCTCGGCCCGCGGGACATCACAGGGCTGCCGATGTATTTGCGGGCGCGTCTCGGCGTCGGCTACCTACCGCAGGAGCCTTCGGTGTTCCGCAAGATGACGGTCGCCGAAAATATCTACGCCGTGCTTGAGACGATGCGGATGCGCCGCCGGCAACGGCTCACGCGCCTCGAAGAGCTTTTGGAAGAATTTGGCATCGGCCACGTTCGCCACACGCGCGGCGACGCGCTTTCGGGCGGCGAACGGCGGCGGACGGAAATCGCGCGCGCCCTCGCGTCGGAGCCGCAATACATTCTGCTCGACGAGCCGTTCGCCGGCATTGACCCGAAGGCCGTCGAGGATATTCAGCAGATGATTCTGTACCTGCGCGGGCGCGGCATCGGCATCCTGATCACCGACCATAACGTGCGCGAAACATTGGGTGTTACCGACCGCGCTTACATCATGGCGGACGGGCGCATTTTCCGCTCCGGCGTTCCGCTCGAATTGACGGAAGATGCCGATGTGCGGCGGCTTTACCTCGGCGAAAAATTCCGCATGTAGAAATTCTCCCCGCAAAAGTCGCTCACACGCCGCGCGCAAAATCGGTTATAATCTCTCCCGCGCTCATTACACGGCGTATAATACAGAAGAAACCCCGTTAGATTTTCATTTCACAACAGCAAAGATATGTCCGTTAGGCTCACTACAAATCTTTCGCAGCGACTCGTCCTGACACCGCAGTTGCGGCAGCGCATCGAGATGTTGCAGATGACCACCGTCGAGTTGAGCGATCTCATCCAGCAGCAACTTTTGGAAAACCCGATTCTCGAAGAAGTCGAGGGGCAGACCGAGAAGCGCGAGTTGGAGGAAAAGATTCTCGACCAATTGTCGAGCGGCACTAACGATTTTGAGACGACCGCTTATGAAAGCGTCGCGCCGGAATTAAACGGCGCTTCCGCGAACGGAGCCGGTGAGGTGTTGGCCGGGGAATTATCCCCCGGCAACTTTGAATCGCCGGGCGGCGAAGCGGCGTCCTCCACTGCCGAGGTGAGCGCCGGCGGCGATGATGATACGGAGAGAGCCGAGGAGCCACGCGACGCATTTGAGGAGATTGATTTCGGGCGCGAGTTTCAGGAGTATCTTGATCCCGGCTATAAGACGCAGGAGTTTGAGTATAAGGAAGACGCCCCGACCTTTGAGCAGTTTCTGACCCGCCCGCCGTCACTCGCCGAACATCTTTCGTGGCAGCTTCACATGACGCACACCGTGGGCACGCTACGTGAAATCGCCGAGGCCGTGATTGGCAACCTCGACGGCAACGGGCGGCTCAACGCGACGAACGAGGAAATCGCCGGGTTGGGTGGGTGGCCGGTTGAACAGGTCGAGGAGGCGAGACAGTGTGTTTTGCGGCTCGACCCCATCGGGTGCGGCGCACGCGACGTGCGGGAGTGTCTGCTGGTGCAGTTGGAAGTGCGCGGGGACGCCGACACGCTCTCCGCGAAACTTATCAGCGAGCACCCGCTTACGGAGTTGCAGCAACATAAACTTCCGCAGTTGTCGAAGTTGATGAACGTCGGCGTCGAGACGCTCGTCGCCGAGTTGGAACGCATCCGCACGCTCGATCCTTACCCCGGTCGGCGCTATTCGTCGGACGAGCCGATCTTAATCGCCCCCGAGGTTTTCATCGAAAAGATTGACGACGATTACATGATCTACTTCGCGGACGACGGCAGCCCGCGCCTCAGAGTCAGCCACAGTTATCAGCAGATGCTCAAGCGCGACGACACCAGCAAAGAGACGCGCGATTTTATCAAAGATAAGATGCGCTCGGCAGTTGATTTGCTGCGCAACATCGAGCACCGCCGGCAGACGATCTACCGCGTCGTTGAGTGTATCGTCGGTCGCCAGTACGAGTTTTTAGATAACGGTGTGCAGTACATCAAGCTGATGATGCTGAAGGACGTGGCCGAAGAGACCGGAATGCACCTTTCGACCATCTCGCGCGTCGTCAATCGTAAGTACGCGCACACGCCGCAGGGCGTCATCGAACTGCGCCGTTTCTTCACCGAAGGAATGCTCAACGAAGACGGCGAGGAAGTCTCGACGCGGATCATCAAGCTGAAAATCAAAAAGCTCATTGAGGAAGAGGATTCGCACAATCCCATCACCGACGATCAGGTGGTCAAGATTTTAATCAGGGACGGTATCAAGCTGTCGCGCCGCACGGTCGCCAAGTATCGCGACCAAATGCAAATTCCGGGATCGCGCGAACGCCGCGCCGTCGTGTAAAAGTCTGGAGTCTGAGGTCTGGGGTCTAAAGTCAAAAGCGGGGATGCGTTTGACTCCGAGACTTCGGACCTCAGACTCCAGACTCACAAGGAGGCACCGATGAAGTTTGAGTACACGGGACGTCATCTCGACGTGACGCCCACGCTGCGCACGCACGTCGAAGACCATTTCAGTAAGATTGACCATATCTTCGACGACACCACCGCCCGCGCCCACGTCATTATCGAAGTTAATAAAAACCGTCATATCGGCGAAGTGGTGTTGCATTGGCGTGAGCACACGCTGACGGCGACCGACACCAATGCCGACATGTATCAGGCGCTCTCGCGCGCCATCGCAAAGATTGAGAAACAAGCGGTCAAGCTCAAAAAGAAAATCATCGCGCGGAGTCACAGCGGACAGCCACTTTCGTCGCTGACACCAATTGATGGCGACGGTCAGGCGGTAGAGGCGGCCCCCGATGCCCCACGCATCATTAACGCGCATCGCTACACGGTGAAGCCGATGACGGCTGAAGAAGCCGCGCTCAGGCTTTCCGGTGAAGCCGACCAATTCCTTGTCTTCCGGGACGCTGACACGAGCCGCGTCAGCGTGCTTTACAAGCGCAAAGACGGCAACTACGGATTGATTCAACCGTGAGCCGCATTTGATTGCGGAATGCGGAATGCGGATTGGAAGCCATCGGAATTTCGCTCTTCTAAATCCGCAATCCGCAATCCAACGTGCTGCCGTGCGAAGCATCATGCCTTGTGTCCGCTTCAACCATACCTGCGGCAATCGTCATTTCAACTTTCCTGTCATCGTGTCTTAGAAACGAATGAGCCATGCGCCCGAACGTCCGGTGATTACCGTCGAGGATTTTCTGGCGGGTGCGCCGGCACGTCTTGAGTTAAAAGTGTTGGCAGGTGGGCGCGGCGCGGCGGAGCGCGAGATTGATGTCGCGCGCATTCAGAAACTCGGCCTCGCGCTCGCGGGCTTCGCGCACTACATCCACCCAGGACGCGTCCAGATCGTCGGCCAGAGCGAAATCTGGTATCTCGGCCAACTCTCCTCTGAAAAGAAGCGTGAGGCGATACAAAATCTCGCGCTCGAAAAAATCTCCTGCGTACTTGTCACTAAAGAATTGACGCCGCCGGAGGAGTTGCTCGAAGAAGCGGAACGGGCGGCGCTTCCCGTCATTCAAACACCGCTCGTTAGTTCGATTGCGATTACCGCCGTCACAGAATTTCTTCAGGAGGCGCTCGCCCCGCGCGAGGTGCGGCACGGCGTTTTGCTCGACCTTTACGGCCTCGGCGTGTTGATCGAAGGTAAATCCGGGATCGGCAAATCCGAGTGTGCCCTTGATCTGATTGTGCGCGGCCACCGCCTCATCGCCGATGACTTGATGGAGATAAGGCGCACCGGCCCGGAGCAATTGATTGGCAGCGCTCCCGACCTTTTGCGTGATCACATCGAGATTCGCGGACTCGGGATTCTGAACATCCGTGATTTATTCGGCGTCTCCGCGATGAGCGAGTCGAAACCCATCGGCCTGTCAATCAGTCTTAATCGGTGGGAAGAATCGGGCGAGGTTGATCGCCTCGGACTTGACGCGCGGACGGTGGAAATCCTCGGCGTCAAAGTGCCGAACTTTCTGCTGCCGGTAAGTCCGGGAAGAAACCTTTCGACACTCGTCGAGACGGCGGTGCGTGTGCATCTTCTGCGCACGCGCGGTTACAATGCTGCACAAACATTCGTCGCGCGCCACGCCGAGATGATGAGCGCGGCGAGCGAGGCGGAGAATCGGGAGCCTTTCGCCGGCACCGGCGTTCAAAAGGCCGGCATGCAAAAGTCGGGGACGGGGGATGAGTGAAAAGAAATCTGAGGGCGAACGCGCATCGTCGGCTCGGGGCGCGCCCGACATTGCAATCATCACCGGCTTGAGCGGTTCGGGGATGTCTTCGGCGACAAACGCTTTTGAAGACCTCGGTTTTTTCTGCGTTGACAATTTGCCACTGACGCTACTGCCGACCTTCGCACGCCTCGTTCAATCAGACGATGTCAGCAAACCGCACATCGAGCGTGCCGCGCTCGTCATTAACATCCGCGAGGGACGCTTCCTGAGCGAGTTCCCGGCGCAGCTTCAGGCGTTGCGCGAGCGCGGGCTGAATGTCTACGTGCTGTTCCTTGAGGCTTCGGACGAAGTGTTACAGCGGCGCTTCAGCGAAACACGCCGCCCGCACCCGGCGGACACCGGCGATGGGCTACCTGAATCAATCCGCGCCGAGCGCGACGCGATGGACGAGATTCGCTCGCTGGCCGACCACATCGTTGACACCTCCGAGCACACCGTCCACACTTTGCGCCGCCTCATCATTGACCGTTTTAGCCTCGACCCGCGCGGCACGCCGATGCGCGTGCAGGTCTTCAGCTTCGGCCACAAGCACGGTGCCCCGCGCGACGTTGACTTGTTGTTCGACGTGCGACATTTGCCGAACCCTTATTTCGTCGCCGACCTGCGCGACCTTTCCGGTCACGACCGGCGCGTGGTCAAATACCTGACGGAAAACGACGAGGTTCGGGAGACGCTCCGGCGCTTCGGCGACCTGCTTGAATACCTGTTACCTTTGGACCGCCGCGAGGGAAAAGCGTATGTTTCGGTCGGGATCGGCTGCACGGGCGGGCGGCACCGCTCGGTGATGATCGCCAACGCGCTCGCCCGCCAGTTACGCCGCGCCGGCTTCGACGCCACGTCGAACCACCGCGACGTGAAAAAGGTGAAGAGCCGTAGGCAGTAGGCAGCAGGCAGCGGGCAGAAGGCAATAAGCAGAAGGCATGAGGCAGCACGCATTAAGCGATACGTGGCGAGCGTTTGAATTTCAAATTTGAGGTTTTGGGTTCGAGATTTCAAGTTTTGGAATTGAGGTTTTAGATTTCAGATTTCAAACTTGAGATTTCAAATCTTCTGCCTACTGCCTGCTGCCTGCTGCCAACTCTCAGAGGATGAATTGAGATGACGAATGATGCCGGAAAATCCGAAGCGGGGCGCGGGGCGAGTGGTGTACGGCGCATCGGGGGGGTGCTCGTCACGCACGGGCAACTCGCCAATGAATTGCTGGCGGCGGCGGAGACGATCATCGGCCCGATGTCGCACATCACGGCGGTCTCAATCGGCTGGCACGACGATGTTGATGCGGCGAGCGACGAAATCGAGCGCGCGATCATGCGCGTGTCCGAAGGGCGCGGCGTGTTGCTTTTGACGGACATGTTCGGCGGGACTCCGACCAACATCGCGGCGATGTTTCTCCGCGATGGTGAGATCGAAGTAGTGACCGGCGTCAATCTTCCGATGTTGATCAAACTCGCCGGCCAAGCGGGCGACGAATCGCTGGCAGAGATTGCCGAGCGCGTCTGTCTTCAGGGGCGTGAGGGGATTTACCTCGCCGGGGAGCTTCTCGCGGGGCCGAAAAAAGTTGAATGATCGAGCGGCGCGTGACAGTGGTCAACCGTCTGGGGCTGCATGCGCGCGCGGCGGCTCGTCTGGTACGCACGGCGAGCGCTTATCGCAGCACGGTGCGGATCGTGCGCGCCGACCGTAGCGTGACGGCGGACGCGAAATCTATTCTGAGCGTGCTGATGCTGGCCGCTGCGCGCGGCGCCGAACTGCGCGCGACGGCGGAAGGAATTGACGAGCAGGAAGCGCTCGACGCGGTGTGTGCGCTGATTGCGAGTGGATTCGGAGAAATGGAAGGGTGATTAAGCGAGCGATACAATCGAAGCCGGAAGTTCGTCGGCATGGGGTCGTCGTCTCCGAAGGGTTTGCGACGGGCCGTGTCCTGCGCCTCCACACGGATACTCGCCAACAGGTCTACCGCATCACACTCGGCGAGGCCGACCTCGGACAGGAACTGCGACGTTTCCGCGCGGCGCTGCGTCTCGCGCGTCGTCAGTTGCGCGCGATCAAAAAACGCGCCGAGCGCGCCCTCGGTGCTGACCACGCCTACATCTTCGACGCGCACATCCTTATGCTTCAGGATCGTAAATTCCGGGAGGACGTTGAATCCCACATTCGCCGCGATCACTCCAACGCCGAGTGGGCGGTGAAAGTTGTAACGGATCAACTCCTCGCCGTCTACGCCGAAATCAAGGACGACTACTTGCGCGCGCGAAGCTCCGACATCGAAGACGTTATCCGCCGTGTCCTCTTCGCGCTCAACGGCGAACAGCCGCACAATTCGCGCCTGCTCCCTGAAGACGCGATCATTGTCACCGAAGAATTGATGCCTTCGGCGGCGGTGGAGCTAAATTTCTCAGGCGTGCGCGGAATCGCCTCCGACGCTGGAGGTTGGACGTCACACGCGGCGATCATCGCGCGCGGCCTCGGCATTCCGGCAATCGTGGGCTTACGCGATTTCTATCGCAACGCTCGGACGGGCGGTGACATTGTTGTTGACGCGCGTCAGGGAGTGGCCATTTTGCATCCGACGGCGAATACTTCAGAGCTTTACCGCGTACACGCCGCGCCGCTTCATCACCTGAGCGCGAACGGCAGCGCGAGTGAACGGAGGGAACCTTTACACACCGTTGACGGAGCGGAAATCATGCTGCGCGCTAATGTTGAATTACCCGCCGAGTATCAGGGCGTCCGAAACTATGCGGCGCGCGGAATCGGTTTGTTTCGTTCCGAGTTTCTGCTGACGCAGCGCGGCCGTATTCCCTCGGAGGACGAGCAGTGCGCGGCCTACAGAGAAGTCGGCGAGGTGGCGGGCGGCGACGGCGCGGCGATTCGTTTGTTTGATCTCGGCGCGGACAAAATGAGGCCCGAAGGGGAAGAGCTTGAACGCAATCCGGCGCTCGGTCTGCGGGCCATTCGCTACTGTCTGGAGAATGACAGCGTGTTGCGAACTCAGGTACGCGCCGTACTGCGCGCCGCCGCCGCCACGAATTTGAGTCTCGTGTTGCCGATGATTTCGGACGTCACAGACGTGCGACGCACCCGCCGTATTATTGATGAAGAACGCGAAGACTTGAACCGGCGAGGCTGCGCGAGCGGGACGTTAAAAATCGGGGCGATGATCGAAGTGCCTTCCGCCGTCCTGATCGCCGACAAACTCGCGCGCGAAGTTGACTTCTTCAGCCTCGGCACAAACGACCTCGTGCAGTACACGCTCGCCGTCGATAGGGGCAACGACGAGGTTGCGGCGTGGTTCCGCTCACTTCACCCGGCGGTACTCCGCAGCATCAAGCTCACGCTGGATGCCGCGTGCGAAGCTTCGATCCCGGCGGTGGTCTGTGGTGAGATGGCGGCGACTCCTGTGTACGCCGTCGTGCTGATCGGCCTCGGCGCGCGCGATTTGAGTATGACGGCTTCCTCGATTCCGCGCGTGCGCAGGACAATGACAGGCATCAACGCGGAGAGGGCGCGGGCCATTGCCGAAGAGTGTTTAGGGTGTGCGACGGCGGACGATGTCGAAGAACTCGTGCGGGCGCGGCTCGGCGAGGAATGGCCGAACCTTTTCCCGCCGGAAATCTTGCCAGCGCTGAAAGGCAAAGGTTAAAATCAAATTCGCGCGGGTATACGCAAAACACTACCAGCCCGCACTTTCACACTTCAACGCGGTACGGCAAGTTTCCGGGAATACTCTCCGCTGCCCAAAAACTTTTGAAAATAATCCCTCTCTCAAACTTTATTGATATGTTCCCCGGCGGAATTCGCCGGAGTCCCGCCGCTCGCCTTCGTCGGCGCAGTCAGACGAGAAGCGAGAACATCAAGGGGATTCGCTGACAATCGGAAAGAGAATTCCTCAAAGGATTGCCGGGTGGGTGTGAACCTCAAAAAAGATTTTTCTGGAAAGTGGGGCGCTTTATGAAAATACATGTCTCCGTGCTCATCGTCGGGCTAACATTCTGCACGCCGTTATTCCCGGCGCGCGCGCAGAACTCGAAGGTCACCGCCGGGATTACGGCGAAGGAAAAAGTGTCTTCCCTGAGCGACGCCGCGAAGAAGGACGACCGGAACGCTTCTTCCACTTCGACAACTGATCCGAAAGCCAGCGCCAAAACATCCTCCGAACGGATTGCCGAAAATTCTTTCCTGCCGACACTGACTTCCATTTACTGGATCGGCGTCGGCGACGTGCTCGACATTCGCTTGCTAAATGGCGCGGAGCGGCGGGAATCAACTCTTTACACAGTGATGACGGGCGGCTTACTGGAATAC
>JBPCPQ010000345.1:0-3578 GCA_050999015.1 Pyrinomonadaceae bacterium
CCGCCGACGTGCGCAACTCGCCGGGCGGCTACCGCTCGTTTCACTTCTGGCATTCTGGCTATCGTGGAGGAAAGTGATGATTATTGAAACACTCTCGGCGCTGGGCGCGGCGAGTTTCGCCGGACTCTTCATTCCGATGGATCAACTCGGCGATTACGTTGTTTCGTCGCTGATCTTCTCCGCCATCGGCATCATCCTGTTCGCGCTGGCGTATTACGTCATCGTCAAGGCCTCGCCGTTCTCGATTCGCAAGGAGATTGAGGAAGATCAAAACGTCGCGCTGGCAATCGTCATCGCCTCGGTCATCATCGGCCTTGCGATGATCGTCTCCGCCGCGATTCACGGGTGAGAACAGTAGGCAGAAGGCAGCGGGCAGTAGGCAGCAAGATTTGAATGAGGCGCTGAGGCGCTCGATTGCCACGGGTCAGCGGCGCACGTTGTATCGCATACTGCTTTTATTGCCTTCTGCTTTTTGCCTTCTGCCTTCTGCGTTATGAATCGCACTCCAATTCTTTTCCTCAACGTCTTAGTTATCGCCACGTGCGGGCTGATTTACGAATTGCTTGCCGGGACGCTCGCCTCTTACGTGCTCGGCGATTCGGTGACGCAGTTTTCCCTTATCATCGGCATCTATCTGTTCGCGCTCGGCGCGGGCGCGTGGCTATCGAGCTTCATCGAGACGGAATTGGCGCGGCGCTTCATTGACGTTGAGTTGGGCGTGGCAATTTTGGGCGGATTAAGCGCGCCTCTCTTATTTTTAAGCTTCGCGCACCTCGGTTACTTTCAAGTCATCCTTTATAGTTTAGTCTTTGTCATCGGCACGCTCGTCGGCTTGGAGATTCCGCTGTTGATGCGCCTTCTGAAAGACCATCTCGACTTCAAAGACCTCGTGTCGCGCGTCCTCGCCTTCGATTACGTCGGCGCGCTCGCCGCGTCGCTGCTGTTCCCGATTTTCTTGGTGCCGAAGCTGGGGTTGGTTCGCACGTCGCTCGTCTTTGGGATACTGAACGCCTCGGTCGGATTGTGGAGCACGTGGCTGATGAGGCCGCTCATCAAGGGGAGCGTGTCGGGCCTGCGCGCGCGGGCGGTGATCGTTATCACGATTCTTGTCATCGGCGTCATCAAGGCCGACACGCTGACCTCGCTCGCCGAGGACGAGATGTTCGCCGACGACATCGTGTACGCGCGCACTACGCATTACCAGCGCATCGTCGTGACGCGCGGTCGCGCCGGCTTTCAACTGTTCCTCAACGGCAACCTTCAGTTCAGCTCGACCGATGAATACCGCTACCACGAAGCGCTCGTGCATCCGGCGTTGACGCTCGCCCCCGACAGCGCCCCGCGCCGCGTGCTAATTTTGGGCGGCGGCGACGGCCTCGCGGCGCGCGAGGTTCTTAAGTATCCGTCAATCGAATCCGTGACGCTCGTTGACCTCGACGAAGACATGACGAAGCTCTCGCAGCGCTTCTCCTCGCTCGCTGAACTTAATAACCACGCCTTCGACGACCCCCGCGTCCGCGTCGTCAACAGGGACGCGATGATCTGGCTCGAAGAGCCGGGCGAATCCTTCGACGCCGTCGTGATTGATTTCCCCGACCCGAACACGTTCGCGCTCGGCAAGCTCTACACGACGCGCTTCTACCGCCTCCTCAAAGCGCGCCTCACACCCGACGCCGCCGTGAGCGTGCAATGCACGTCGCCCTTGTTCGCGCGCGCGTCCTTCTGGTGCATCATCAGAACAATGGAGGCCGCCGGCTTTTTCGTCAGACCATATCAAACGGCGGTGCCGTCCTTCGGCGTGTGGGGCTTCGCGCTCGCGCGCGCCACACCTTTTGAAGTTCCTTCGCGCGCGCCTCAAGGCATGCCCTTGCGATTCCTCGATGATGCGGCGATGCGCGCGATGTTCGCGCTCTCCGCCGACCTCGGCCCCGTCCCCGTCGAAATCAACCGATTGGATAATCAGGCGCTGGTTCGCTACTACGAAGCGGAGTGGCGAAAATATGAATAGGCGTGAATTACTCGCGGCGTTTTTAGGAGTGCCGGTGGCGCTTGCCGCGTGCCGCTCGAATGTCGGGCCGAGTTTTCCTGACGGGTCAATCGTCGGCGCGTCGGACGGAATTGGGCATAAGTTGCGTGACGGTCAGAGAATTGAGCCGTCTCCTGACAACTGGCAACGCGCGGGTGTGGTGATTGTCGGCGGCGGCATCGCGGGCCTCACGGCGGCGTGGCGTCTGATGAAAGCGGGTTTTGAAGATTTTGTGCTGCTCGAACTTGAGGCCGCGCCGGGGGGTACGTCGCGGAGCGGCGGTGATTCGCCCGTCGTTCCTTATCCGTGGGGCGCGCATTACCTTCCTACGCCGATGAAAGAGAATGGTGCGCTCGTTGCGCTGCTCGACGAGATGGGCGTTATCGAGGGGCGCGATGAAAAAGGCGAGCCAATGGTCGCCGAACAGTTTTTGTGTCGTGACCCGGAGGAGCGAGTCTTCTACAAAGGCCGCTGGTACGAAGGACTCTACCTTCACGCGGGCGCGAGTTACGAAGATATAGTGCAACTCGAAGCTTTCAACCGCGAAGTTGATAAGTGGGCGGCGTGGCGTGACAGACGTGACCGACGCGCGTTTGCGATTCCTGTGGCAAAGTGTTCTGACGACGTCGAAGTGACATCGCTCGATCAGATCACGATGAGCGAATGGTTACGTGAACGTGGCCTTAATTCGCCGCGCCTGCGCTGGCTCGTTGATTATGCGTGCCGCGACGACTACGGCTTGACCGTCGAGCAGACGAGCGCGTGGGCGGGACTTTTCTACTTCGCTTCGCGGATGCGCGCGCCGGGCGACGAGGCGCAACCCTTAATCACGTGGCCGGAAGGGAACGGGCGGCTCGTCGCGCATCTCTACGAGAAAGCGCGCGCACGGGTAAGGCTCGGCCTCGCAGTTTCGGAAATCATTCCGACGGGCGAAGGTACGGGTGCGGGCGTTGATGTCGTCGCGCTTGAGGGAGACGGACGAAGCGCCGTCGGATTCCACGCCGACAGAGTGATCTTCGCCGCGCCGCACTTTCTGACGAAGTATTTAATCCGACCGTACCGCGAGAGCGTGCCGCCGCACGTCGCCGAGTTTCAGTACGGCGCATGGATGGTGGCGAATCTGTTCCTCAAAGACCGCCCGGCGAGCGTCGGCTTTCCGCTCGCGTGGGACAATGTTTTATACGAGAGCAAGTCGCTCGGCTACGTCGCCGCAACGCACCAACGCGGCCTTGATCGCGGCCCGACCGTCTTCACTTACTACTACCCTCTGTGCGACGACGACCCGCGCGCCGCGCGCCGCCGGTTGCTCGAAGCCGATTGGAAAGCGTGGGCGGACGTGGCGCTCACCGACCTGACGCGCGCGCACCGCGAGATACGCGCTCTCACCGAACGCCTCGACGTGATGCGCTGGGGGCACGCGATGATCCGCCCGCGCCCCAACTTCATCTGGAGCGGAGCGCGCCGCGCCGCGACTCAACCTTTCCGCTCGATTCATTTCGCGCACACCGATTTGAGCGGCATCGCACTGTTTGAGGAGGCGTTCGATCACGGC
>JBPCPQ010000493.1:0-2967 GCA_050999015.1 Pyrinomonadaceae bacterium
CGTCAGGAGCGCGACGACGATGTGTGCGGTTCCCAAGTCATCCGCTTCGTTTTCGGCCTGCGGGTGGCGTAGGCGCAACATCACGACGAGCAACAACGCGTAGACGAAGCCGCTCGATGAGTTGTGCCACAGCAGACCGAGCGCGGCGAGCGCCGCCATCGAAAGGAACGCGAGGCGACCGACTTGCCGGTGTGCCCCCCTTCCGAAAAGCGCGTAGGTCGCGTGGCCGCCGTCGAGTTGGCCGACGGGCAGGAGATTCAAACTCGTCACCAGCAGACCGACCCACGCGGCGAAGTAAAAAGGATTGGGGGCAATGTTGCTGATGTCCTCAACGCCGATCAACATTGCGGACGCGAGTATCAACGGCGGATCGTTGAAGATAATGACGCCGTCGGCGGGAAGCGGAGATTCGTGGGGGCGTGCCGTCAGAACGGCGGCGGCGGCGATTGGTAGAAGCGCCGCGAAGCCGGCCAGCGGCCCGGCCACGCCGATGTCAAAGAGTGCGCGGCGCGAAGGAATCGGCGATTTGATTTTGATGAACGCGCCGAACGTGCCTGCGAGAAACAGCGGCGGCGCGGGAATGAAAAAAGGCAGAGTGGCTTCGACGCCGTAGCGCCGGCAGGCGACGTAATGTCCCGCCTCATGCGCCAATAAAATGAATGATAGCGCGCCCGCAAACTTCGCGCCCTCGGCCAAGAGCGCCGGATGCGTGACGCTATACGCAATGATTGCCGCCACCGTTTCTAGGTAAAACAGGGGAAGGAAAAAAACATAATCGAGCCAACCTTCAGGGCTTTGAATTGTCGGCTCAGGGAGATACTGAAGATCAGGAGCGAGCAGCACGCCGGCCAGCGTCATCGTCAACACCGTCAGGAGAAAAAACGCCGCGTGACGCGCCCACTCGCGGGCGGTCGGGCGCGGGACACGACGAACGAGGGGCGATTCTTGCCGGTGAATGAAAGGTGGGACGGCGGGAATTGATTCAGACATAAGGGTAGAGGTCAGAGGCCAGAAGTCAAAGGCCAGTGAAGAACATAAACTGACCTCTGACCTCTGACCTCTGACCTCTGTTTTAAAATTCTGCGTCGGGCATGGGCAAGCCGCCGTTCGTCTGGCGGCTGAGGTCTTCAGCGTTTTCGTCTTCGGACTCGAAGCCGTGCGCCTGAAGTTCTTTGCCGGGCTTGAAGCGGATGGTTTTACCGGAAGGTATCGCGACCTCTTCGCCGGTGCGCGGGTTGCGCCCGATGCCGCGTTTACGCGGCTTGACGACGAACACGCCGAAGCCGCGCAACTCGATGCGCTCGCCGCGCGAGAGTGCTTCCTTCATCGAGAGAAAGAGGGCATCCACAGCCTGCTCGGCCTTCATCTTAGGGACGCCCGTCCGATCCGCCACGCGGTTAACGATGTCGAGTTTGATCACGCTGCTGTAGCCTCCGTCCTGTGGGTTCCCGAATTTGGGTGATGAATGAAAAAGGCAAAATGGCCTTGCCAAACGTGGCGATAATAGAGATGCGCGACGAACACTGTCAAGCACCATGCCGGTTTGCGATTCCCGTAATTCGCCTCCGTTGACAAAGGGCGCGGCGCGCGGCTAACCTCAAAAGTATCATCTCTCCCGGACGCACGGGAGAGCATTCATGAAATATGTTCAAGCCTAAACACGACAGCGGGCCACGATTCGGCGACATCGCCGCCGACGACGACCGCGACATCGAAATCCAGCGCCCCGATGACGATTCACGTCGCCACTTCTGGGCGGAATCACGGCTCTTGGTGCGCGACCTCATCTTCGCGCTTTTAATCGCGGCGCTCGTCGTCGTCTTTGTCGTTCAGCCGGTGAAGGTCGAAGGCACTTCGATGCTGCCGCGCCTGCACGACGGCGAGAGAATCTTCGTCAACAAACTCATCTACTACGGACTGCCGGAGATCGAGCGCGGCGACATCGTGGTGTTCTGGTATCCGAACGACCCGTCGAAAAGTTACATCAAGCGCGTCATCGGTCTGCCGGGCGAAGCGGTCGAGGTGCGTGGCGGGCGTATTTTCGTCAACGGGCAGGAACTCGTCGAGCCGTATCTCGACCCGCGCCTCAACGTGATGCGCGGCGATCATCCGCCGGTCTACGTCAAAGACCATTACTTTTTCGTGATGGGCGACAACCGCGACAATTCGAGCGACTCGCGCATCTGGGGACTCGTTCCCGAAAAATACATTTACGGCAAGGCGCTCTTTCGCTACTGGCCGCCGTCCGACATCAGCACGATCCGCCACGAAACCGATTACCCCGGCCTCCGGCAGAAATACATCAAACGACAGGATCAGCCCGATGATGAGGAAGAGGAAGTGGAGATCGAGCCGTAAGCGGCGGCGAAGCGACTCGGCAAGTTTTTCTGTACGCCGTCTCCCAATCTTTTAATCATGACAGACTGGCTGCGACCATTGTTGATGATGTTCTACGCGCCGTCGCGCGCGATGCGGGAAGTGCGCGACCGCGCCCCGCTCGGTCAGGCGGCGCTCACCGCGTGGCTCGTCGTGACCCTGTTCACGCTCTACGCGCTGTGGCCGTCTTATGCCGTCGGGCGTGCCGCGCCGGGGGCGTTAACGATTTTTGCCGTGACGTGGAGGGCGGCGCAGACGCTTCTCTTCACCGCGATTGCGTTCGTGCCGGTGTTGATCTTCGTCGCCAATCTGTTCGAGCGCCGGGGCAGCTTCGGCGTCGCGGTGCGACAGGAATACGCCGCCACCGCCTCTACCGTTCTTTATGCGCGGGTGGCGGCTGATTTGGCCGCACTCCCGCTCCTTGTGCTGGCGCGGGTCAGTGGTTTCGAGCGCCTTCAACTCGAACAGTCCGAGCGTTCGATGGAAACAATCGCGCGAGCACTAGGCATCCCGGTCGAGGAATTGGCGGCGCAGGTGACGCCGCAGGATTTACTCCTGAATTTTGCGACGGTGTTGGCCCTGCCGCTATTT
>JBPCPQ010000241.1:0-1708 GCA_050999015.1 Pyrinomonadaceae bacterium
GAGGCGTTGATTAAATTTGAGCAGACCCCACAGGAGATTCTGGCGCTGTGTAGCCTGCCGGAAGAATTGGCGCTGGCGGCGTGAAGCGCGCTATTTCAGATTTCCTTTTTCTTGAAAGCTATAGCAAAGTTTCGTCCACGATTCTTCAAAACTTAGACTGGGCGGCGCGCGGGTATAAGCATTTCATCCGAGAGGCGAAATGTGCGCGACGGAACATCCTGACAACTACTGCCTGCGGCGGCTCGTGCGCGCGACACATCAAATAACTTCGTTCTCACCTGTCACCGCCTCAACATTCTCATCAGGCGGGCTTTTCTCTCCTTTTAGTTTTGCTCCGGGCATGCCCGCTTCGGCGGCGGCGTTCTCTATTTCGGCATTGAGTTCGCCGCCCGCGAGGAGCGCGGCCCCGGTCAGGTAGAACCACAGCATCAGGATGATGACGGCTCCGAGCGAGCCGTAGGTCATGCTGTACCTGTCGAAGTAACGAAGGTAGACGCGAAAGATGACGGAGACCAGCAACCACAACAAGACGCCGACGACGGAGCCGGGCGTCACCCAGTACCACTTTTGATCGTGGAGATTCGGCGCGAAGTAATAGATTAAACCAAAACCCGAAAGCACGAAGGCCAGCACAATCGGCCACTGTACGAGGTGCCACACAATCAGGAAGAGGCCGCCAAGTTCCAACCTGTTCGCCAGTCCTTCGCCGATCTCGCCGCCATAGAGCACGAGGGCGAGCGCGGAAATAATAAACGCGGCGAGCGCAATCGTGAGGCCGATGGCTAACAGGCGAACTCTCCACCACGATCTCGTTTCCTTCACGCCGTAGGCGACGTTGAGCGTCTCGCTAATCGCGCCCATCCCGTAGGACGCCGCCCACAACGTCGCCAGCAGTCCGAACGAAATTTTACCCCCGCCCGCGTTCTGCGTGATTTCCTCGACGGTCGTGCGAATGAGGGCCGAAGCCGAGCGCGGCATTAGCTTGCTCAGATAGATGAGTAAGTTCTGGCGCAACTCTGTTCCCGTTTCGGCGAAGTAACCGAGCATCGCCGTGAGAAACACCAGCAGCGGGAAAAGCGCGAGGAGAAAGTAGTACGACAGCGCGGCGGTACGGGTGAAGAAGTCGCCCTCATAAACCGTCCGCCAGACGCGCCGCCCGAGTTCTCTCCACGTCAGCCCGCCTAATGCCCACATTGAAGAAGCCATACAAGACCTGTGACCGAAGTGACTTAACGAACTTTCGACGCCGCCGATATTGATCCCCTGATTTTCGCCGGAGGTCGCATGTCAGGGCAAGCAATAATCGTAATAAACAGCGCGGGTGGTGACGACTCACACGGGTTGCATAATCTATCATCAATACCTTAAAACATATTGCACCGTTTGTCCCCGGACAATTTGTGTGACGCCGCGCCCACGAGGTCGAGACAGAGAAGATGTTTGCCGAAAATAAGGTTAAAACAAAGCTGCTGCGCCGGATGGGCGAGGCCGTCGGGGACTTCGGGATGATCGAGGATGGCGACCGCATCATGGTCTGCCTCTCCGGCGGCAAAGACAGCTACACGATGCTCGACCTTCTGATGGACGTGCGCGAGCGCGCGCCCGTCAGTTTCGATTTGCTCGCCGTCAATCTCGATCAGAAGCAGCCCAACTTTCCCGCGCACGTGCTACCCGATTATCTGCAATCAATCGGCGTCCCGTTCCGCAT
>JBPCPQ010000029.1:0-2632 GCA_050999015.1 Pyrinomonadaceae bacterium
CGACGGTCACAACAAAGAAGGATGAGCCAGTTGCGCCGAAATAAGAAAAGTGGTCGGGGGCCGGGGGTCGGGGGCCGGACAGAATTAGAGAAAGAAAACCGCCGACCCCCGACCCCTGACTCCCGACCCCTCATCCTGTCGCCGTCAACTCTGCGCCGTATACCACTGCCGCAACCGGACGACGAAGGTGACAAGGAAGAGCGCGGGCGGGTGCTCGTCATCGGTGGTGCGCCGGAGATGCCGGGGGCGGTGATCTTAGCGGCGACAGCGGCATTGCGCGCGGGCGCTGGCAAGCTGCAAATCGCCACGACGAAAGGCATCGCGCAGTTGGTGGCGGTGGAAGTTCCCGAAGCGCGCGTGTTCGCGCTGCCGGAGACGAAAAGCGGAGCCGTCGCTCTTTCGGCTGTTGACGAATTGAGCGCGCGCGCCGAAGAAGTTCAGGCGATTGTCGTTGGTCCCGGAATGATTGACGAACCGGCGGTGACGCGCCTGATGAAGAGTCTGCTGCCGCGCCTCAAGCGTCCGTGCGTTGTGCTCGACGCGGCGGCGCTCGCGTGTCTCGCCGAAGACGGAAAACTTTTGCACGCGCTCAAAGGCAGGGCAATCATCACGCCGCACGCGGGCGAGATGGCAAGCATCCTCGGCGAAGAAAAAGAAAACATTGCGAACGATCAACTGAACACCGCCCGCCGCGCCGCTTCGGAGTTGAGAACTGTCGTCGCGTTGAAAGGACGCGAGACGTATATCGCCGCGCCTTCGGGCGAAACATATTGCAACCGCGCCGGAAACGTCGGCCTCGCAACTTCGGGTTCGGGCGACACGCTTTCGGGTTTAATCGCAGGTCTCGCGGCACGCGGCGCTGAGCCGCTCCACGCGGCGGCGTGGGGCGTCCATCTTCATGCCCGCGCCGGCGACAAACTCGCGCGCCGCACGGGCCGCCTCGGCTTTCTTGCGCGCGAACTCCTCGCCGAAGTGCCAGCCCTGATGGCTGAACTTAGCAAACCTAAACGAAAGTGATAAGTGATGAGTAATGGGTGATAGGTCGAAGCAAAAGTGTGCCTTGATGTCTATACCTTTTTCTTAATGCGGTCGGCGCTCAGATAAGCGTTCAACTTACTTCTTCTTGTCATCCATCTGTCATCTAAAAAGAAATGAGTGAAAATCCATTCGCCGATCCGAAGCTTATTCCGTTGGAGTTCGAGCGCGTCACGATTGACGAACAACGCCGGAGGGTCGAGGCTTTTTACCAAATGATGAATCGGCGGCGCACCGTTCGCGATTTCTCGCCGGAGCCGGTGCCGTTTGAAACCATCGAACGGGCAATCGCCACCGCCGGCACCGCCCCATCGGGCGCGAACATGCAGCCGTGGCGTTTCGTCGTCGTGCGCGACGCGGAGATGAAAAGACGAATCCGTGAGGCCGCCGAAGCGGAGGAACGCGCGAGCTACGGCGGGCGGATGCCGGAGCGCTGGCTGCGCCGCCTCGCGCCGCTCGGCACTGATTGGCACAAGCCCTTCCTCGAAACCGCGCCCTACCTGATCGTAGTCTTCCGCATTGATTACCTGATTGATGAGGAAACTAAGGAGACGGAGCCAACTTACTACGCTTCGGAGTCGGTCGGCATCGCGGTCGGATTGTTGCTCGCGGCGCTGCACATCGCCGGACTCGCAACACTCACGCACACGCCGAGTCCGATGCGATTTTTGAGCGACATCTTAGGACGCCCGAAAAGCGAAAAGCCGTTCGTCCTGATTCCCGTCGGTTATCCCGCGAGCGATGCGCGCGTGCCGAACATTCGACGCAAAGACGTGTCGGAGATTATGAACGTGGTTTGAGGTCGAACGTGCGGCGGAGTCATGCCCGCGCGGGCGACCGACTCGCGCGGCGGATTGGGCGACCTCGTCCTTCTCGAGTGAACTCCTTGCCGAAGTGCCGGCATTGGTGGCCGAACTCAGCCGCCGCAAATGATTCAGTGTGAGGACTCACCTTCGTCCGCGATTTCGTCCTCGACGGGCGGGAAAACAACCCGGTCGTAAACTTCCGACGGATTCAGCACGCAGTCTATCGAATTGATTTGCGCCCCTTGTTCGAGACCCTGATAAAAGCGATATACCCAGGAGCCGTCGCTGTGCCGTGCGAAGTGCTCGACGAGCGGCTTGTCCTGAGAGACCAGAAGGTAATCGGTCAGCGTCGGGTTCCACACTTGATAGCGCAGAAACTTCTCGCCGCGATCAAACGCCTCGGTTGATTCCGAGAGGACTTCAATTATAACCGCCGAGTTGGTGACGACATCGCGGTGCTTATCCTGATACTGCGGCTCATCGCAAATCACTACCAAATCGGGGTAAGAAAACAGCCCCTTTGTGGCGCGGCGCGAGCGGGGCGCGGGGCCGCTGCGAACCTTCGTGTCCTTCGATCTGGCGCGGCAACGTGTGCCTAACAGTTGCGTGCTGACGATGCGCGTCAGATTCGTGCAGATGTCGGCATGCGCGCCGCTCTCGCCGGCCATCAGCCAAATGAATCCATCAAGGTATTCATGACGTTCTTCGGAGCGACGTTCGAGGTCCAAATACTCTTCAAGCGAATACAACAATTCTGAGTTGGGCAGTGCCATCTTGTGTCACCTCTTAGG
>JBPCPQ010000062.1:0-4079 GCA_050999015.1 Pyrinomonadaceae bacterium
CTTCCGCGTCGCCGTTATATTGTTGGAGCTTGCGGTAAAGGGTCTTGCGTCCGATGCCGAGGGCGCGGGCGGCGCGGGTTTTGTCGCCGCCGGTGTAGTCGAGTGTGGCCTCGATGGCGCGGCGCTCGATGTCGTCTATCGTCGCGGGGACGGAGATTTCAAGCTGTACCTGACGGCCCTCCTGCGCCGCCCGCTCGCGTTCGCCCCTGACAGTGGCGCGCTCATCGCCGAACGCGCGATTGATGGCTTCGGGCAAATCGTCAAGCTCGATCTGCCGGCCCGAAGCGATAATCACCGCGCGCTCGACGGCGTTTTCCAACTCGCGCACGTTGCCCGGCCAGTCGTAATCGGTGAGCGCCCGCACGGCCTCGCGCGAGATACCGGAAATGAAGCGACCCGTCTTTTGTTTGTAGTGTTCGAGAAAGTGGATGACGAGCGGGTGAATGT
The DNA here is from genome assembly GCA_050999015.1 of Pyrinomonadaceae bacterium. Lineage (GTDB taxonomy): Bacteria > Acidobacteriota > Blastocatellia > Pyrinomonadales > Pyrinomonadaceae > JBPCPQ01. The sequence continues at coordinate 448 of JBPCPQ010000062.1, forward strand.
CGCCGGGTCGCTCGCGCAGAGCGGGTAGGCGAATCGGAAATACAGAGAGGCGATAAAACAAATCGCGCCGGAAGGAATTCTCTTCAACCGCGCGCTCAAGGTCTACGTTCGAGGCGGCAACCACCCTTACATCAGTCTTCAACACCTCTTCGCCGCCGACGCGCGTAAATTCGCCGTCCTGCAAAACACGTAGCAGACGCACCTGCGCGCCGACGCTCATCTCGCCGATTTCGTCGAGGAAGAGTGTGCCGCCGTCAGCTTCCTCGAAGCGCCCGCGCCGGCGAGAACGCGCGTCGGTGAAGGCACCCTTCTCGTGGCCGAAGAGTTCTGTTTCGAGGAGGGTTTCGGGAATCGCGCCGCAGTTGAGCTTGATGTACGGCGCGTTCTTTCGCCGCGAGTTGTAGTGAATCAGATTGGCGAGCAACTCTTTGCCCGTCCCCGACTCGCCCTGAAGCAGCACCGAGGTCTGCGTGTCGGCGACGTTCAGCGCCAACTCGATGGCGCGGCGTATCAGGGGCGCTTGACCGATGATGCGGTCTTCGGTGTGGCGCTCGCCGAGCACGCTTTTTAAGCGCATCACTTCCGCCGACAATTGATCGCGCTCGAGCGCCGTCCCGATCTGCACCGCGATGCCCTCGACGAGCGCAATCTCGTGCTCGTCAAATCCCTCGCGCGCTTCGCTCCACACGAGGCCGAGCAACCCGAATGTTTGTTCGCCGATGCGTACCGGCGCGACGAGCGCCGCACGCCCGCCGAGCGTCGCGTTGAAGGCGAGGCGCACCGGCGGCGGCAGTTCCGTGTCCAGAAGCTTGAGCGTCCGCCCTTCGCCGAGCAAATCGGTGAGCGCCGGAAACTCCGACAAATCAATTGACTGACCGTGCGCTTCGATCAATCCGCGCACCCCGCTTGTGACGGCGTGCGGCGCGGCCTTGAACGCGGCGAGGCTGATCGCCTTGCCCGACGGCTCGATGACGCCGAGCGCGCAGTAGTCCGCGCCGACGAGCGCGAGGGCGCGTTCAAGGACGTGCGACGTGACTTCGCGGAAATCGGAGCGCGCGTTTAAGGCGTTGGCGATTTCTAAAAGGGCGCGCGTGCGGTCGGCCTCGCGCTGCTTGTCGGTGTAGAGCCGCGCGTATTGGTAGCCGACCGCGATTTGGTGCGCGATGGATTGAAGGAAAGAAACCTCCTCGTCGAGCCAGCGGCGGCTTGAACGCGTCGTGTGCAAACCGACGAGGCCGAGCACTTGATGGTCGAGAACGACGGGGACGACGAGCAGCGAGCGCGTGCCGAGGCTCGCGGGAAGTAAATGAATTTTCGGGTCGAGTCCGGGCGCGGCGGTGTCGTCGAGGCGAATCGGCTGCGCGAGATCGAAGCGCGCGGCAAGTTGTTTGAAGTCAACCGGAATTGTCGTTCCAAGCGAAGAGGGCACGTCCGCCGAAGTGCGCCACTCGTGGCTGATGCGCAGTTCGCCGGTCTGCACGAGTTGCAGCACGTCGCACCGATCCACCTCCATCATCCGCCCCAACTCGGCGACGATGGCGCTTAAGAATTTGTCGAGGTCAATTTCGGAGTGAATGTTCGGCGCGAGCCGATTGATGATCGCCTCGCGGGCTTCGTGCATCCTGACCTTGCGTTCAAGCGAAAGCGATTGCACCGCGCGTGTTGCGTGTCGCTGTGATGACAAACGTGAAGATAACTCCTTAAAAAATCGTCGGTGCGGCTTAAGACTATCATGCCGGAGACTGTCGTGCCGGTGGCGAAAACAACCGAAGAACCGCCGGGCCGCATCTTTGCATCAAAGCTCGTTGACAGGCGCGCATCATAGCGAAGCGCGCCCCGGATGCCAAGCGCCAAAGTAACTGATTCTTAAATCTCTAATCTCAAATTTCAGATTTGAGAATCTGAGATGTCGGATTTGTAGTCTTTCGGGCGAATGGACGCAGCGCATCATGGTTCGTATAATTTCACCGCGCGGCACTTTCGCCCGCGAGAAACCTTTTCGGGAGTTTGTAAAGCTAAATGCCAATTTATGAATACACCTGCCAGAAGTGCAACGCGCACGTCGAGGTCATGCAGAAAATCTCTGACAAGCCGCTGTCGCGCCATCGTGAATGCGGCGGCAAGCTGGAAAAGGAATGGTCGCAGACGAGCTTTCAATTAAAAGGCGCCGGCTGGTACGTGACCGACTACGCGAACAAGAAGCCGGACGCGAAAGACAAAACTGACGCAACAGAGAAAACTGACGCAACAGAGAAAACTGATGCGAAAGAAAAATCTGAATCGAAAGAAACGAAGACCGACGCGACGGTAAAAGCGGATTCGGCGGCGAACGACGAAGGGACGAAGAAAAAAACACCCGCCCCCAAGCCCACTCCCACTTCAAACAACGGCAAAAAAACTGATTAACGAGATTCGAACATATGGGCGCGCTTTATAAAACCATCTTCGCAGTAACTCTCACTTTCCTCTTGTGCGGCGGGTATTACGCGGCGGGGCAGGCGGGCCGCCGCACTAAGCCGACGAGTGAACGCGGCACGCTGCTGAACATCTTCGCGGCGCGCAACGCTGACTCCGGCTCCCCCGTCACTGCGCAGGAACTGTCGCTGTTCGACGGCGGCGTGGAGCATTCGATTCAAAGCTTCTCGCCAGACCCGAGCGCGGCGCGCATCGTGCTGCTGGTAGATAATTCGCTGTCGCTACGGAGCGACGTGGAGAAACTGGCGCAGGCGACACGCGAGTTCGCCTACGAGATATACGAGGGCGATCAGGTGATGATCGTCGGCTACGATGAGAACGCTGAAATCATCGCTGAGTGGACGGACGACGCGAAGAAGATCGAGGCATCACTTCCCTCTTTCCGCAAGCGCGGCGAGCCGCATTTGTTTGACGCCTTACACGCGGTAACGGACGAGGCGCTCGTGCCGCTCGGCGGCGGCACGAGCAAGCGCGTCATCGTCCTCGTCGCCGACGGGCTGGATCGCGGCAGCAAGAAACGATTCAAAGATTCCCTCGCCAAGCTCCAGACCTATGACATCACGGTTTACGCCCTACAGATTCCCGACCGCACCGGCGGCGCGCTTCGCCGCGACAAGCCGAAGCCCAATCAGGTTGTGCAGCAACTCGTCGAAGGCACGGGGGGCCGCATCCTCGACGTCAACGAGCCGCGCGAAGCCGCGAAGAGTATCTGCGATGAGTTGCGCAAAAATCGTTACGTCCTTTCCTATACGCCCTCATATAGCTCCTTCTTCGATTCGCGACGCCTGCTCATCGTTCCTCGCGAAGGCATTGACGTGCGCTTCAAAGCGATGCAACCGGCACGCTGAGAGGTCAGAGGTCAGAGGTCAGTGTTTGGCTTTCACTAACCTCTGACCTCCGACCTCTAACCTCTGTTCCTTGAGTAGAAAAAAAACATCACGGAGATGATGGCGAGGAGCATCATTTCAAGGTAGATGAAGTATGTGCGGTCGAATCGCCCTGTGTCGTCGAAGGCTTCGTTGTAGATGACGAACGTGCCGAGCGTGATGCCGGTTGCCAGCCAGATGACTTGACGCTTCGTGTCCCACACAGCCTTATCCCTTTTGAACTAATGTTGCCACCAACAAAGGTCAGTACCCGGAGCGGTAGCGACGGGG
>JBPCPQ010000186.1:0-1974 GCA_050999015.1 Pyrinomonadaceae bacterium
GCCTCGCCGTGCTCGGCGACCTTCTGAAAACGGAAGTCTACGCGCTCGCGCGCCACTACAACCGGCAGAGCGAAATCATCCCTTCGGCGATTATCAACAAGCGCCCCAGCGCCGAACTCGCGCCCGACCAGTTCGACGATCAATCTCTCCCGCCCTACGACGCGCTTGATCCGATTCTTAAACTTTACTGCGAGAAGAAAGCGACGCCCGAAGAAATCATCGCCGAAGGCCACGACGCGCGAATGGTCTACGACATCCTCAACCGCGTCGAATCGCCCGCGAACGAATTCAAGCGTCGTCAGCTTCCCCCGACTTTAATCATCTCCCGCAACGCCATCGGCGTTGGTCGCCGCCGCCCCGTGACGCACTGTTACCGCCGCCAGCCGACGAAGGCTCTCTGAATTAAGCAAAGAAATTAACAAGGATGGACAGGATAGACAGGATGAAGACATGAAGGGAAAAGGTGAACGGGAAAGGGGTCAAGGGTAAGAGTGGTTGTGTGGCGACACATTTCCCTTTCCCTTTCACCTTACTCCTATTTCCACTTTTGTTTATCCTGTCTATCCTTGCTAACTTCTCTTAAGTCCCGCGCGCGTCAATCAACAAGCTCGTCAATCTGTAACCCGACCGGACTCGCGCCCGCGCCCTTGATGCCGTCAATCACCTTCGCCACTTCGCCGTAAGCGACGGAACGCGGAGCTTTGAGAAAGACCGTGCGCTCGATGCGATCGTCGTCGGAAACTTCGGGACTGTTCTCCAATCCCAGCTTCCAACTGCCGATAATTTTGCGCTCGGCAAACTCCTGCGTGAGTCGCGCCGCCACCGTGCCGCTGTCGTTGACCCATCCTTCAGCAATTGTCTCGTTTGCTTTAATCAGCTTCACGCGCGAGTCGCGCCCGACATCAACAATCAGCGTGCGCGGACTTAGGCGGTAATCCTTATTTTCGATTGGCGGTTCTGGAATAGTTGTCTTGAAGCGGCTTGGCCTGAGCGGCGAGATGACCATGAAGATGATGAGCAGCACCAGCAACACATCAATCAGTGGTGTAACGTTAATGTGCGGCAGCGCGGATTTCGTTTGATCCTCGGAACGTGTCTTCATCAGAGTGTGCCCCTTCAGTGCGCCGAATGTATTGCCGGCTTAGACACCGCTCATCACAGAAAGTTCCGACGAACAAGCTCGCCAAAATAAAAAGGCAGAGATGACTCTGCCCGTTAGTAACAGTCTCTCTAACGTAATGCCTTGAGTCTTCTAACTTCCGGCGTAGCGCGCGTAAACGGTCTTCACTTTGTCGAGCAGGTCGCGGCGGTCAACCAAATAGTAAAGCTTAACCGCGCCGTCGCCGCTGAGGTGTTCGACGAGCTTTTCTAAAACTTCATATTGATCGCGTTCAGTGATGCCCTGCGCATTGAGGTGGCCGCTCCAGCGCATCCGGCGCACAAGCTCGACGAGTGTCAGACGACCTTCGAGCGTGCGCCCGCCGTGTTTGTGCGAGCGGCTGGCGAGGTACTGCACGAGCAGCGCGTCGTTGTAGAGCGGCGCGGCGAGGAAGAGGCGATTGCCGTCGCGCTCCCATCCTTCTTCGAGACGCTGCGAACGGCGCACCTGCCGCACGCCCTCGAATGTTTCGGCCCAATCCGTCTTTGGCTCGCGGCGTTCGAGAAAACTGCGCGTCGCTTCGATCATCCATTTGTCGCCGCCGTCGAAATCGAGCGTCCGGGCGAGCGTGTCGAGCCACTCGAAGAAGAGCGCCCGCCGCGCCGTTTTGCTTTCGATGAGTTGAAACTGTTCGTCGGATTTGGGCAGCGACTTGACGAGCGCGCGGCGCGCGGCGTCCGACTCTTTTCCGCCCTCGATGCGAAAGGTGTCGAGGCGCGCGTGCCAGCGCTTCGCGGAGTTGCAGTAGGGGCAACGCGGATTCTTCTCTTCACTGTCGAAGTAAGGGCGCGCGGCTTTCGGCGCGGTTAATTCTT
>JBPCPQ010000293.1:0-8034 GCA_050999015.1 Pyrinomonadaceae bacterium
CGCGCGAGGCGGCCTGAGAGTGTGCGCGCGGTGCGCTCGCGTATTGCGCGCTGGGCGGCGGCGCGCAGCCATGTGTCGAGCGCGCGGTAGGTTGAGAAGTAGCGGCGCAGAATCTCTTCGGAGTCGGGGAGCGAGATTCCCGTCATCATCGAGAAACGCTGCGCGCCGATGCCGTAGACGACGCCGAAGTTGAGGCGCTTGGCGAAATCACGCTGCTCTTTAGTGACTTGATCGAGCGGCGTCTTGAATACCTGTGCGGCGGTCACGCGATGTAAGTCCGCGCCGGAGTTAAAGGCGTCAATGAATCCCTGATCCTCTGTGATGTGCGCGAGGATGCGCAGTTCGATTTGACTGTAATCGGCAATCAGAAGCTTGCGGCCTTCGGGCGCGCGGAAGCAGCGGCGGTATTCAATCGAGTGCGGAACCTGTTGGACGTTTGGGTTGTTGCAACTAAATCTCCCGGTCGGTGCGCCGATCTGATGGAAGTTGGCGTGGATGCGCCCGGTCGCGGGATTGATTTCATCGAGGATGTTCGCGCCATAGCTCGTCAGAGACTTTTGCACGGTGCGGTATTCGAGCAGCTTGGCGACGACCGGGTAATCCGCCGCGAGCGGTTGGAGTTTCCAGTTGCGCGTCGAGTCCGGCACGGGCACGCCGAGGCGTTTGAGTTCGGCGGTCAACTGCGTGTGCGAGTCTATGTTGATGTGGGCGCGCGCGTTCTCGAAGAGCGATCCCTGCACGGTGCCTTCCGACAACATGTTCTGAAGTTCTTCGGCAAGTATCGCGCGCCGCTTCTCGACAATCGCCATTTGCTCGCGCCAGCGCCCCTCATCGAGGAAGACTCCGGCCAGTTCGAGGCAGGCGACCGGCATCACGCATTCAAATTCGAGCGCGGCGCAACGCACGAGGTCGTTCGCCTTCAGACGCTCAATCAACTTCTCGCGCAGCGGCAGCATCACGGCGGCATCGCGCGCGGCGTACTCCAGTTGCGACGCGGAGAGTTCGCCGCCACTCCAATCGCTTAACTGCTCGGACTTATCGAGCGTCTCATTCAGGTAGCGTGCGGCGACCGTCTCAAGGCTGTGGCGATCATCAGTGTCACCCGCCGAGACGATCTGGCTGGCGAGCAGCGTGTCGAACACGCCGCCCAATTCGACGCCGAGGTAATGCTTCGCCCACTTCGCGTCGAACTTCGCGTTATGCGCGATCTTGATTGGGCGCGGCGCGGCGAGGAGCCGGCGCAGCGGTTCGAGCGCTTCCGCGCGTCTCGCGTCGCCGTCGGCAAACGAGTCGAGGTCAATGAGGCGCACGCCGTCCGGCGCGGCCAACTGCACCAGCCGCATGCGCCCGCCGTAGGGGTCGAGCGAAGTAGTTTCACAGTCGAAGCCGATGACTGTTTGTTGCGACAGGTTTTCAACTTCACGGCGCAGGTCGTCGGCGGTGCGAATCAGGTAGTAGTCGTTCGGTTCCATTGAGTGTTATGAGTATGAATAGGATTAAGAAGTAATGTTCATGCACAACGGCAGAAGCCCGCGCGGAAGCTACGGCGTGTTGATGTAACTCAGACGACGCTCTCCCTCACGGACTGGCTCCTGCCATTCCAACGGCGCGCGTCAACGGTGAAAAGCAGCAGCGTTGCCGCAACACCGACGCACGCGCTCACGAGAAAGGCGAAGCCCGCGCCGCGCCAACTCCACAAAGCGCCCATCAAGAGCGACGCCGGCAACACCATCACGCCGAAGGCGAGATTATACAACCCGTAAGCCGCGCCGCGTTGCGCAGGGCTGACGAGGTCGGCGACTAAGGCTTTCTCCGCGCCCTCAGCGAGTCCGAAGTAAATGCCGTAGACGAGAAACAAAACCCACGCGACGCCAACCGACGAGACGAACGCGAAGCCGGCATAGACGGCGGCGTAAAGTAGCCACCCGGAAGCGATCAAACCTTTGCGCCCGAAGCGGTCGGAGAGGTCTCCGCCGACAAGGGAGCTGACGACTTTGCTGACGTGCAGCGCCGCCCACAGGAGCGGAATCGTCGCGGTCGAAACTCCGGCCTCGCGCGCCCGCAATAACAGAAAGGCGTCGGACGAATTTGAAAGTGTAAAGAGCGCGACGATCAACAGAAAGCGTTTGAAGTTTGAGTCAAAGCCGCGCAACGAAAAGCGCGGGAGCGTCGCCGGTGTTAAAGCGACTCGCTCGGCGCGCGGTTCTTCGCGCACGACGAACGCCGCGACTAATACTGCCAGAAGCGCCGGGACTGACGCGAGCAGAAAGAGCGTCCGGTAGTCGGCGGCGGTCGGAGCGTTCCGGTTCTCCGCAATCAGCGTCAGGACGAAATAGCCGATGAGCGGGCCAACGACCGCCCCGGCGTGATCCATCGCGCGATGCATGCCGAAGGCGAGTCCGCGTTCTTCCGGCGCGGCGGCGTCGGCGATCATCGCGTCGCGCGGCGCGCTCCGCACGCCCTTGCCGACGCGATCCGCGAGGCGCACGGCGAGCGCCTGCGGCCACGTACCGGCGAACGCGAGGAGCGGGCGCGCTAATCCTGCGAGCGCGTAGCCGAAAACGACGAAGCCTTTGCGCCGCCCGCGCCAATCGCTGAAGTATCCGGCGAATAGTTTCAGCAGACTTGAAACGGATTCCGCCGCGCCCTCAATCGCGCCGATGACGCGCGGCGACGCGCCGAGCGCCATCGAAAGAAACAGCGGCAGAAACGGATAGATGATTTCGCTCGAAGCGTCGTTGAGCAGGCTGACGAAACTGAGGGCGATGACGTTGCGCGGCAAATTGAGCGCGCGCCGCCAGAGGGTGGGAGTTGATTGAATGGGCTTCCCGTTTGCTTCCCGCGCGTCGTTCCCATCGGCGCTGTCAGTGTCCTTCATGCCGAGCAGTGCCGACTAACGCGCGCGCGTCGGGCGCGTTGAAGACGGGCGATTCGCATTCTGCGGCGCATCCGCTCCGGGCAGATACATCCAGATGACGAGCGCGCCGATAGCCATCACCAGCACGACCACACCGAACAGCACGAGCCTGAGCGCCATCCGCACCGTACGCCGGATAATCGTGAAAATCAGAAATGCGCTCATCAGTGCGACGATGGCGATGGCTATGATGATTCCAGTGCTCATGAATGATAGATGGTATTGAAGAATCGTAGGCGACAGATGAGACGTATTTAATAGTGATATTTACATGCCAGAACTCTAATCTTTTCTTCCGTCACTTGATAGATAAGGCGGTGCTCCTGATCTATTCGCCGCGACCAACAACCCTTAAATTCATGCTTCAATGGCTCCGGTTTTCCGATGCCTTTGAACGGATCACGCTGTACGTCTTTGATTAGTGTGACGATGCGTAACGCCTTCTGTCGGTCTTGCTCGATCCACCAAGCCAAATCTTCAAAGGCGGCGACATCAAATTCCAAGCTTCTCACAGGCTTCCTTAAACGGGATTCCGTCTTGACGATCTCTGGCTTCCAGAAGGCGCTGTTTCATGTTTTCGCTTTTCAGCAGGTAAGCCATTTCCTTTTCGGATTCAATCTCGCGCCACAACTCGATTGGCACGATCACGCCCACAGGATTGCCGCTTTCGTCCGAGACATACTGTATTTCTGTCATAGCACAAACCTCTAAAATCCAGCATCAGGTTGAGAACGTACCAAAGTAATCACTGTCATTACAACGCGAGATGAGCAACTGAAAATTCAGCGACGGCGCGGCAAAGGTTTGAAAAGCTTTATGCTGAGTGCCCCTCGAAATAAACCAGCCTTGCTTCTTCAAGATCAACCAAGCCCGTCCAATTTGGGCAATCTAAGCCGCCCACGTTGACTTGCAGCTTCGCATACCGCTTTTCGGCTTTGAGTAAAGGTAGATTGCGAGCTTTGAGTTTCTTGTTGTGGTATCTCAATGAAACTGTGTCGAGAACATCGGCTCTATAAATTACAACGAAGTAATGATCTGACTCCGCGATTTCCAACGAAGGCCAATCTTGCGGGTACTCGACAATAGACTGTTTTAGCCATCGCCATACAATTTCATCATCACTATTTCTCCGCAACTGTTTTGTTGTGATGATACGCGTCTGCAAGGCTCTTGACACGAGAGGAGCGGTGAGAGGCCACTCCTCCCCTTCCCGACCAGTGACGCTCTGTTTTTGCGTGACCTCTGGCTGTTCTTGAGGATGATTGTTGATATGGCCTCGGCGGGCGTACCCAAAGGCACCAAACAGAACACCGACAGTAAAGGTGAGGAGAGCAATCGCAAGAGGAAAGGCGAAACGTCGCATGTATGCTGCTTTCATTTGAATCTAAACCCAGCGCGGCGCTGGCCGCGAAGATAGCGGCGTCACTCTAAAAGTCGTTACTGCTTAGGCGGTTTGCTTTGGTGATGCGCCGCACTCTTATAGTGCTCGCGCAGGAGGTCTTCGCCCCAGTCGCCGTTGAAGTCGCGCCAGGTGATGTGGATGTGGTTGGCGTTGTTCTGCGTGTTGTCGTATTCGACGAGAAATGTCGGCCCCTGAAGGCGATAGTAATGCGGGTCGCCGCGTTCGGTGCCGCCCGCCCAGCCGAAGCGGATGTTGTCCATCCCGGCGCGGCGCAGTTTCTCCATTCGCTCCGCCGCGATGTCCGCCGGCATCGTCGCGGCGTATTCGTTGAGCAGATCGTTGAAAAGTTTTTTCTGCTGCGCGTTGAAGCCGCCGACGCGAATGCCGACCGGCTCAAGCGGGTCAACTTTGCGCTTCGCCAGTGTGAGGATGTCGGGGAATGCTTTCCCGTCGAAGATCGCTTCGGCGCGCTGCTTCTCGTCGAGCGCGCGGAGCAGCGTGCGTCCGAGGTCTTCTTCCGCGCTGAGCACCCGCAGACCTTTGCGCGGCCCCTCGCGGACTTCCGCCGGGTTGGTGCCCATCAGAATCGGCGTGGTCGCAACGAACTCGCCGCCCACGACCGTGTAGTTGAGCGACAAGTGGTGTCCCTCGACGCGCCAACCCCAACGATCTTTCATTGAGGGCGTCCCGAAAATTGAGAAGTAGTAAAGTTCAGGGTCGCGGCGCACCGGATTCTTTTCCATCTCGCGCAGAATCAACTCAAGGTCGGTCATGATCGTCCGCGCTTTCGTGAAGCCGCGCGTGCTCAATCCCGTTTTGAGAAAGTCGAGCGCGAGTTGGCGCTGCTTCTCGTCCATCTCTTTGAACGGGAGACCTTTTCGTGGGCGCGGGATGAGGTTCGCGTCGTAGCGCTGTTCGTCGTTGAAGTCGAAGGCGGCTTTCGCGCGCTGCTCCGGCGCGAGTGCGCCGAGGAACTTTTGCGCGCCCGTTATCATCGCCGAAGCGGAGCGGTGGCGCGCGACCGCGTCAATGATTCGCGCCGTCGCCAGAATCGCCCCGCCGGTTATCAGCAGAGCGAGCAGTATCGTTTTTAAGTGAGTGGTGTTTAGCATGATGATTCGCTTTGGAAGCTGAAATTTGTAGGGTTGAAAATAACGCACTACAGGGCGACGTGATATTCGCGCCTGCGGCGCTCAAGGCGGGCGAGACGCCCGCGCTCCCGGCAAATCCACAAGCGACTTGGGTCGCTTGCCTGCCGCCCCGCGCTCGTTCTACTTCCAGTCGCCGCGCTTGTAGCTGGCGCGCACGACGGTCTTGATGTTGCCGCGAATGTGAAAGTCGCCTTCGATCTCGACGCGCTGCGGGTCGCACGCGCGGACGAAATCTTCGAGGATCACGTTGATGACGTGCTCGTGGAAAATCTTCACCGCCCTGAACGAATTGATGTAGAGCTTCAAACTCTTCAGTTCGATGCAGCGTTCGTGCGGCACGTATTCGAGGCGAATAATTGCGAAGTCAGGGAAATCCGAGAACGGACAGATGGCAGTAAATTCTGGAATCTCGAAGTTAATCCGCACCTCGCGCCCGACGTATTCATAGGGAAAAGTGTCGAGCGGAAAAAGGCTCATCTCCGCGCGCGGCGTCGACGAAATATCCAGGCACTGCTGATTGACGGGCGGGAGAACGGTTTCGCTGATTGACATGCTTATGATGACTCCCTGAAGTTTGCGGGGTGAATCTTACCTGAGCCGTGTGCGGACGGGCAACCGGGACACGCCGCGTTGAAATAAAAAAGGGCGGCTCGCCTTTCGGCAGCCGCCCCGTCGTTTGTTGTGACAGGCTCGTGCAAAAGTATCTGTCGTTCAGCCCATCATTTATTTCGTGCGTGCCGGAATGAATCCGGCAACCTGAGTTGAACAGATGTTTACGGTTTCGGCCTCGTCGTCGTGGAGTCTGACGGATTGCTCGTACCCGTACTAGACGGATTGGTCGTACCCGTGTTGGACGGGCTGGTCGTGCCTGGATTAGACGAGTTGCCTGTACCAGAGCTTGGCTGACTGGTTGTGCCGGAAGGATTGTCCATTCCAGATGTGTTCTTCGTCCCGGACATACCCTTCATGCCGCTCATGCCGGTATTCATCTGATCAATCATCTGCGCGTGCTCACGAAGCGTCGGCAGCGTCTTGGCGGCGAACGCTTTCAAGTCCGCGTCCATTCCTTTGTCGGCCTGCTTCTGAAACATCGAGATGTCTTTCTTATGATCCTTCTGCATCTCCTTGATGAACGCCCGGTCGAACTCGGCACCCGACGTGGCAGACATCTTAGCAACCATTGTCTTGTGCTTGGCGTCTAGCTCTTTCGACAGCGTGATGCCCTTCGAGCCGGCTAAAGTCATCAACTCTTCGTTCGCTTTGGTGTGATCCTGAACGAGGCGCTCGCCGAACTGCTTAACGGCGTCACTCGATCCATTCTGCGATGCTAAGCGACCTATTTCAACTTCTGTCATGCCGCCCATCGCAGCATCCATCACGAACTTTCTGTCGGCGGAAGAAAGCATTCCCGCACTGCTCGTGTTGGAGCCGCTGCGATTCGTGACCTGCTGGCCTGTGGCTCGGTTCATGTCACGGTTCGCATCCTGGGTCGTACCCTGCGTCGTGCTTTGAGTTGTGTCCGGCGTCGTTCGATTCGGGTCTTGAGTCGTTCGCGTCGAGTCCGGCGTCGTTCGGTTTGAATCTTGGTTCGTTTTGTTCGAGTCTTGTGTCGTTTGATTTGAACCTTGCGACGTGTTTCCGCCCTGATTTGTCGTCTGGGTGGTGGTGGTGTTCGGGTTATTGCTCTGATTCTGTTGAGCCACTGAAGAAGTTCCGCCCACCATAAGTATTCCGGCGGCCATTAAAGCGCCGGCAACGGTTTTTTCATACATTCCCATAGCTGTTCTCTCTTTCCTTACTGGCAAAGATTTGCCTTTCATCTTTCGGTTGGCGGCAGGGCGATATATTCACCCCGCCGCCGCCGAAACCTTTATGCGCCGGCACCGCTTGCCTGCTCCAATGAGCGAATACGGTCGTGCGCATCCTTGATTTGTGTAAACTGGCGTTGCACCACGTCCTGCACATTGGCGGGCAAGTTCGCGGCGAGCGCGTCTTGATAATTGCTGACGGCTGAATCCTCGCCGCGCTCACACTCGGCGAGCACCGCGCTTTCGTCTTCGCCTGTGACCGTTGACTTGATATTGATCCACCCGCGATGAAGCGTCGCGGCGACGCTCCCACTCTTTTCCGGGTCGCCGCCGAGGCGGCGGACTTCAGATTGTAAGTCGCCGGCAAACTTTGCGCGCTGCTGTGCGTAGGTATTGAATAACGTCTTCAACTCCGTGTTCTTCACCCCGTCAGCCGCCGTTTGAAATCCGTTCTGCCCGTCCTTGCAAGTTTCAATCAAATTATTAAGCGTCGAGATTGCATCATCGTTGGTTGCCATTCTGATTCTCCTCCATTGAGTTTGATTTTGGGCGCAAAAATTACAGCGAGGTTATCCCTAAACCATCACGATTATGTCCCGTCCCTCTTACGCCCGCGCCGTCGGGGTGTTACCGCCCGTGTTTCGTCCGAGCGCGAAGAATTTAACGAGCACCAGACCGGCGATGAAGCCGCCGATGTGCGCCGCGTAAGCCACGCCGCCGCCTTCCTGTGAGCCGCCGCCGAGAAAGCCGAGACTG
>JBPCPQ010000432.1:0-5051 GCA_050999015.1 Pyrinomonadaceae bacterium
GCGCGCGTCAGCATCATCTTCACCGGCGCTTTGGCCTGCTTCGAGAGTTGGCACGCGAGCTTGCCTTCGACGCCGATGCCAAACTTCGCGCCGAAGCCGCCGCCCATGTGTTCGACGACGGCTGTGACAGCGCTCTGCGGTAAGCCCAGTTCTTTCGCCGTGTCGCCGGGAATGGTGAAAGTCCCTTGGGTCGAAGCGTAAGCGGTCGCGGTGTCGCCGCCACGATAATCAACGACCATGCCGTGCGTTTCGAGACACGCATGGTGAACGGTCGGCGTGCGGTATTCAACCTCGGCGACCGCGTCGCACGTCGCGAAAGCCGCCGCGACCTTCTGGGGATCGCCGCTCTTATTACCCGGTTCGAGATTACCTTCGGGGACAACTTTGGGCGCGTCCGGCTTCAGCGCCGCGCTCGCTTCGACGACGTGCGGCAAAACTTCATACGTGACTTTTATTGCGCGAATCGCGTCGTCGGCAATCTCCGGCGTCAGCGCCGCGACCGCCGCGACCGGTTCGCCCTCGAAGCGCACCGTCTTTCTCCACGGAGGGGTGGCCGGCTGCTGCGTGTCGCCCACCTTAATCGGATTCTTCGCGTCGGCCTCTGCGATGGCCTTCTGCGCGCCTTCGACGACCGCTTCGGAAGGAACAATTGTCACCGCACTCACGCCCGCGATGCGTTGCGCCGCCGAGGTGTCAACCTTGATGACGCGGGCGTGCGCATGCGGCGAGCGAAGAATGCGCCCGTGAAGCATTCCCGGCAAACGCACGTCGTAAGAATAAATCGCCACTCCCGTGGCTTTGAGCGGCGCGTCAACGCGCGTGAGGTTTTTGTTCAGCAGACGGTGTTGATTGTTCGGCCCCCACTTCGGCCCCTCGACGTCGTCCACTTCGACCTCGACCATCGTCTCCTTGCCGTCAACGACGCGGGGCACCATCACCTTCTTCTTTTTTCTGGCGGGTTGTTGCATCACGTTCAGGCCTCCTCGCTCGCCGAGCTTGCCGCGCCCGGAGTATTCATCGCCATTGTTTTCGCCGCCGCCAGCGCGGCCTCAAAAACGTGCGGGTAGGTTCCGCACCGGCAGAAGTTGCCTTTGCACGCCTCCTTCACCTGAGTGAGCGTCGGATTCGGATTCTTCTTCAGATAAGCCGAAATCGTCGTGACGAAGCCGGGCGTGCAGAAGCCGCACATCAATCCATCCTTTTCGACGAATGCCGTCTGCACCGCGTTCATCTTGTCGGGTGTGCCGAGACCTTCGACGGTGGTAATCTTTCGGTTCATCGCATCCACCGCGAGTACGAGACATGAATAGACCGGCTTGTCATCGAGAAGCACGGTACACGCGCCGCACGTCCCTTGATCGCACACCAGTTTCGGCCCCGTCACCTGCGGCTCCACGTGATTGCGTAGCGCGTTCAGAAGTGTCGTGCGCGGCTCGACGCGGACGTTACGATTCTGCCCGTTGACGCGCAGCACGACGTTCGTCAGCCCGTTCGCCGCCGCCGCGCCGGTCTCGGCGGTTTTCGCCTGCTCACTTGCGTGCAGCAGAAATTGATCGGCGACCGCCGCCCCCGCGCCGACCACGCCGACGCCCTTCAGAAACTGCCGGCGACTCGGATCAGGAGGCGCTTCCGTCTTTGTTGATTTGTCGTCTTGTTCGTCTGCCATCGGTGTTCCTCTGTTGTCAAATTTCCAATTCAGATAGACGTGACTGAGCGAAAAACGGTGAAAAGGGAAGGAAGCGCAGACCGCTTCTTCCGCCGCGTTTTTCAAGAACCGACTTTAAGAATTTGCAGCGCCAGCATACCATCATCCGCCGAGCGCGTGAATAGAGAAAATTCATCCGATATGTTTTCGCCAGAGAAAGGAGGGTAGAATCCCGCGCGGAAGCTACAGCGTATTATCATCGCACAACGCTACGCCCTCCCTCACGGTCGGGCTTCTGCCATCAAGCCCGCTTAAATTGTAGCCAAACCTCGGCGCTTCACAATTAATGTCGCGGTGCATTACTCTGCGACCAAAGCGCAAACAACGGAGTCGCCTTTGACGAATAACGAACAGAAACAGAGAACGCTCACCATCGTCCGCCGTCTGAAGAGGGAGTATCCCGAAGCGACGTGTTCGCTCGTTCATTCCAACCCGCTTGAGTTGCTCATCGCAACCATTCTTTCGGCACAATGCACGGACGAGCGAGTGAACATCGTCACCGCAGACTTGTTCAGGAAATACCGCAACGCAGAAGACTATGTGAAGGTTGCGCCTTCGGAGTTGGAGAAAGACATCCGCTCGACGGGTTTTTTTAGAAACAAGGCGAAAGCCATTCAGGGCGCGTGCCGCATCATCAGCGAGCAATACGAGGGAACTGTCCCAGCCGATCTCGACGCGCTTCTGGCGTTGCCGGGTGTGGCGCGCAAGACAGCCAACGTCGTCCTCGGTAATGCGTTCGGAATCGCTTCGGGAGTGGTCGTTGACACACACGTCGCGCGTCTCAGCGAGCGTCTAAGGTTGAGCGCGGAGAAGCAACCGGAGAAGATCGAACGTGATTTATTGAACCTTGTTCCGGCGCGCGACTGGATTAATTTTTCGCATCTGCTAATCGCGCACGGTCGCAAAATCTGCAAGGCGCGCACGCCTCTATGCGCTGAGTGTGTGGTGGAGCGACTCTGCCCGTCATCATTGCTGAAGACAGGTTAGTAACAATCAAAAAACAAGAATTAAAGGTTTGTTGTGTCGCGCGCTGCATCTTCCATCCAGTCGCGCGTCATGTCGCACCAGAGAGCGAGGCCGCGCCACGTTTTGAAGTTCCGGTAGTAGCGCTCGATCTTTTTATCGGCGGCGGTGCGATTGTTGTTGCGCGTGCGCGTAAATTTGGCGCGCACCCACGAATCGAGCGCTAAGCCGTCGTATCGCCCGACGAGCTTCAGCAAATTCTCCGCCGCGTAGTCGCCGACTCCTTTGACGCGCTTCATCTCGCGCTTCAATTCTTCGGTCGGTAGGTCGCTGTGAAGCCACGCTTCGACATCCAGTGACCCCGAAGCAACGCGCTCCGCAAGTTCCCTGAAATACGGGGCGCGGTAGCCGGCGCGCATTTCGTCACGGTAAAAAGCTTCCGATTGACTCGCCATCACGTCGGGCGTCGGGAAAGCGTGCCGCCCGTCCGTCGTCTCGCGGCCAAGTTTCGTGACGAGATTTGTGACCATCTTCTCCGTCAGCGCCCACGAACAATTTGTCGTGCAGATCGTCTTCACCAAATCCTCAAACACGGTCGGCGAACGCAACAGCCGTCCCGCGCCCGCCGCCGCAATCCACACGAAGCGAGAATCAATTCCGACAAGGGTGTAAAACTCCGACAGATCGTCGTCGAGCCGGAACATGTGTCGCACGTCGCGAGTGATTTTTACGATGGCAGCTTTGCTCAACTTCGGCGCGTGGCGAAATGAGAGTGACGGCCCGTTGCCGTTGACTTCGATTGTCACAGGCCGCGCGCCGCCCACATCGTGTACGCGCGTCAGCGTCCAAGTCTCTCGGTTAAACTCACACGGCAAAAGCCCGCTCCAGCCGTGACTGATGGCCGTGCGCTCGAAATTAAAGTTCGGCGGAACGGAAACGTGTACCTGCATCAACGCAAACTCCGGTGATCGTGGCAGTAAATAGAGCGTGGAAGGATAATAAATGAAACGGCGTCGTCAGCGCACGGTGGCAGGCCCGGAAAATTTTAGGGTATGATGAAAACCTTCCCGAAGGTTATTCACGCGGTCTGATTCGCAGTTTGTCCAATCTAATGGAGGACTGGTGTCTATTCCTGCACTGCCGCCCGGACATGGTGAAAATACTGACAACTGACCACCGATCACTGTTTTCCAAGGAGAAATGTACTTTGTCTACGTCGCCCCCGATTACGGTTCTATGCATCGCCAGCTACGGAAAGGGCTTTGAATTTTTGCGCGAGTGTAAGCGCCAGAATTGTTGTGTGCTGCTGTTGACGGCTGAAACTTTGGCAGGGGCAGGGTGGCCGCGCGAAGCGATTGACGAAATCTTTTACACGCCGCCCGACTTCCGGCGCGACGACCTGATTAAAAGCGCCAGCTACCTCGCGCGCACGCGCCAGATTGATCGCGTCGTGCCGCTCGACGACTTCGACGTGGAAACCGCCGCCGCCCTGCGTGAGCATCTGAGAATCCCCGGCATGGGCGACACGACGGCCCGCTACTTCCGCGACAAACTGGCGATGCGCGTGAAAGCGAGAGACCACGGGATTCTTGTCCCGGAATTTGTCCACGTCCTCAATTACGATACCGTCCGCGACTTCATGCGGCGCGTGCCGCCGCCGTGGGTTCTCAAACCCCGCTCCGAAGCGTCCGCCGTCGGCATTAAAAAAGTGGAGTGCGCGGATGACCTCTGGCCGCTGCTCGACGTGCTCGGCGACCGCCAATCGTTTTACGTGCTTGAGCAATTCATTCCCGGCGACATCTTTCACATTGATTCGATTGTTTCGGAGCGCGAAGTAGTCTTTTCGGCGGTGCATAAATACGGACAGCCGCCGATGGACGTGGCGCACTACGGCGGCGTCTTTATGACGCGCACCGTCTCGCAGAAATCAGAAGACCATCAGGCGCTTGAATTGCTCAACCGCAGCCTCCTGCAAATTCTCGGCCTCGTGCGCGGCGTCACCCACACCGAGTTCATCAAGGGCCACGAGGACGGGCGGTTCTACTTTCTCGAAACGGCGTCGCGCGTCGGCGGGGCGAACATCGCCGAGGTCGTCGAAGCCGCGACGAGCATCAATTTGTGGGCGGAGTGGGCGAAGATAGAAGTGGCCGGCGAGAGCTGTGATTACACTTTGCCCGCGCATCGGAACGACTACGCCGGAGTCGTCATCTCGCTGGCGCGGCAGGAACATCCCGACACTTCCGAGTACGACGATGCGGAAATAGTCTGGCGGCTCAACAAGCGCCACCACGTCGGATTGATTGTGGCTTCGCCGGAACAAACGCGCGTCGAGCAACTGCTGGAAGATTACAGCCGCCGGTTTTACAAAGATTTCTTTGCGACG
>JBPCPQ010000258.1:0-24577 GCA_050999015.1 Pyrinomonadaceae bacterium
CGCGCGAGTTTCTCGTAGAGATTCTTGCGACTGATGCCGAGAAGCCGCGCCGCTTCCGACTTGTTTCCGCGCGTGGCCGTGAGCGTCTCAACAATATACTCCGCCTCCAACTCGGCGAGCGTCGGTCTTGCTCCCCGCCTCGCCCGTAACTTCGCGCTCGTCTTGACCGCCGCCGGCAAATCTTCTGCCGTGATTCTTTCGCCATCGGAAATAATCACGGCGCGCTCGACAAGATGTGCCAACTCGCGCACGTTGCCGGGGAATTCGTAAACATCAAGGGCGGCGAGCGCGTCGGGCGCGAAACCTTTCGCGCGGCGAGCGTGCTTCGACGCATACGCTTCAAGAAACCTGCCGGCCAGCGCTTTAATGTCTTCGCGCCTTTCGCGCAACGGCGGGAGGTGGATACGCACGACGTTCAAACGGTAAAACAAATCTTCGCGGAACGCGCGCCGCTTAACCGCCGTTTCCAAATCAACATTCGTGAGAGCGATCAAGCGCGCGTCAACATGGATGGTACGCCGCCCCCCTAAACGCTCGAACTCACGACGCTCAATTACCCGCAGGAGCTTTGCCTGCGCGTCCGTCGAAAGGTGCGCAATCTCGTCAAGCACGAGCGTTCCTTTGTGCGCCGCTTCGAGCCTCCCGGGCTTTGTCGCGCTCGCACCCGTGAACGCGCCGCGCTCGTAACCAAACAACTCGGCCTCTAGTAACTCACTTGGCAACGCCGCACAATCAATCTTCAGAAACTCACCCGCCGCGCGTGGCGAGTGGACGTGCATGAAAACCGCGAGCGCCTCTTTACCGGTTCCTGATTCGCCCGTCACCAACACATTAGCGTCGGTCGCCGCCACGCGTTCGGCGAGGCGCAGCACCTCGCGCATCGCCTCCGACTGCGCGACCATCTCAATCACGATTCGATTCTCAAAGAGCGTTCGGGAGCGCTACCACCACCGCCGCCCGTCAACTCCGGCGGCAAACCGACGCGTGCCGCGTCGCGCCACAACCTTTCGAGATCGTAGAAGCGGCGCGCTTTCTCCTCGAAGATATGAAAAATAAAATCGCCGTAATCAAGCAGCACCCACTCCGCAGCTTTGTGGCCCTCGACGCGCGCCGCCCTCGTGCCACTCTTCTTCAGGCGCTCCACTACTTCGTCGGCAATGGCCTGCACTTGCCGCGCATTAGTGCCGCTCGCGATCAGGAAGAGGTCGGTAAAACTTGCGATGGAGCGCAGGTCAAGCGCAATTAAGTCGAGTGCTTTTTTGTCACTCGCGGCGTGGAGCGCCGTCAGAACGCGCTCGTCGAGAATCTCCGCCGCGCTCGTCTCACTTCGAGCGTCGCTTACCTCCGACTTATCCTTTTGCGCGTCGTGCTCCTTAGTGCTTTTAGCCGTGGTGAGTTCCGGCGTTAAAGAATTCTGGTTCATACTGTCCTTCGTATAGCCTGTACTTCCTAATGTAATTCGCCACAGATGAGGCGACCATTGTCGTCAAGTCGGCGTGCGCTCCTTCCCCGCACGCCGCACGCCGCACGGCGGTTGCAGAAACGTCCACGCGCGCCGCGTCGGTGAAGAATATCTTCCCCGTGCTGCCGTCCGTATCAAGCGCTTTTGCGACAGCGGTGTGGTTCGCCCCCCGCAAATCAACGATCCGTTCGCGCACTTCCGTCGTCACGTGCGCGGCGCTTATTTCGTAACCGGGGCGCGTCACGACGATCTGATCGGTCATCGAGACGACCCGCTCCCACTCCCTCCACGTCGTAATCTCTTCCCACGAGTCGGCACCCATCACGAAGAACAAACGCGCCGTGTCGCCCGACGCCGCTTGGAACTGCGACAAGGTGTCAACCGTGTAAGGCCTCTGCGGTTGATTGATTTCGGCGGCGGAGACGATGAACTCATCTCGCTGTTGCGTCGCCAGCGTGAGCATCGCGTAACGATGAAACGCGGGCGTCACCGCACTGTCCCGCTTGTGCGGTGCGACGTGCGCCGGGATAAATAGAATCTGATCAAGCGCAAACAACTTCAGCAGACTCTCGGCCACTGTGAGGTGCCCGACATGCACCGGATCGAAAGTTCCGCCATATAACGCGATTCGTTTCAGCCGTTTCATACTGCAGAAGAGTCAATTCATCATTACCGCACTCGACAACCACAGACCCGAAGCGACAAACGCAAAGCTTCTTAAATTCCCGACTGATTCGCGCCCTAATCTCGCGGGCTGGAATGTTCACCTTCGTCCCCGATTACCACCACGCTTTGAAACTTTCTTGCTCCCGCCGAAGCCGCAATCTCGTCAAGCTTTTTCGCTAAAGCATTGACGAGATCGCGCACACCCCGATTTGTTACCGACGAGATTTGGAAAAACTCTTTTCCGTCCGCTTCGGCACGTTGCCGCAGACGCTCCAGCCTCTCCGGCTCATCGAGCGCATCAATTTTAGTGGCGACCACCATCTGCGGCCTCTCAGCCAATTGCGCGTCATACGCGGCGAGCTCGCGATTGATCGTCTCATAGTCACTGACGGAGTCGCGCCCCGAAATAGAAGAGACATCCACGAGATGCAGCAGCAGTTTCGTCCGCTCCACGTGTCGCAAAAAACGGTCGCCGAGGCCGGCACCCTGATGAGCGCCCTCAATCAAACCGGGAATGTCTGCGACCACAAACGTGCGGTACTCGCCGAGTTCAACGACGCCCAAATGTGGTTCGAGAGTTGTGAATGGGTAATCGGCGATTTTTGGTTTCGCGGCGGAGATGATCGAGATGAGCGTTGATTTTCCGGCGTTCGGGAAACCGATTAGCCCAACGTCGGCGAGTAACTTCAACTCAAGTTGCAACTCGCGCTCCTCGCCGGGACTTCCGTCCTGATGATAGCGCGGCGCGCGGTTAGTTGACGTAGCGAAGTGTGAATTGCCAAAGCCGCCGCGCCCGCCCTTCGCCGCCAGCCAGCGCTCCCCTTCCTCTGTCAGGTCGCACATCAAGTCGCCGGTCTCGGCGTCGAACACCTGCGTGCTGACGGGCACATGGGCAGTCGTGTCACTGCCGGCCTGGCCGTAACGGTTAGAGCCTTCGCCATGCCGCCCGCGCTCGGCCTTATGCTCCGGGTTATAGCGCAGGTGAAGCAATGTGTTGTAAGAGGAGGTTGCCTCAAGCCACACGTCACCACCCCGTCCGCCATCGCCCCCAGAAGGGCCGCCACGCGGTACGAATTTTTCGCGGCGAAAAGCCGTCACGCCGTTGCCGCCGTGTCCCCCCCGAACGCGAATTTTGACCCGATCAATAAACAACTTTTGATTGCGGATTGCGGATTGCGGATTGAGGAATCAAAGTTTCTGCCGCACAGGGCTAAGGTCTTGGCTTCACAATCCGCAATCCACAATCTAAAATCCGAAGCGACGCCTCGCCGGAAGTGAGTCACTCGGCGCGGGCGTCGCTTCGGGGTTTGCTTCAGTCCCTTACACTCAGGCGGCGACCGCCGGCGTCTCTTGTTCCGAGGCCGCAGCGGCGTTCGCTTCCGGGTAAACGCTAATGAATTTACCGTGGCGTCCTTTGTCCTCAAACTTCACGACGCCAGTAATCAACGCGAATAAAGTGTCGTCTTTCCCGCGCCCGACGTTCTTGCCCGGTTTCCATTTCGTGCCACGTTGGCGCGCGAGAATATTACCGCCGAGCACTTGCTGCCCGCCGAATTTTTTCAAGCCCAGTCGTTGCGAGTTTGAATCGCGCCCGTTGCGCGAAGAGCCGACGCCTTTTTTATGTGCCATGACTAATTTTAGATTTGCGGTTGCCGATTTGCGATTTATGTGAATCTAAAATCGCGCGTCTAAAACCGCAAGCTCATGCTCCTTACCCGATTGAATCAACCTTTACAGTTGTGTAATCCTGACGGTGGCCGCGCGTGCGTTTGTACTGCTTGCGGCGTTTCTTTTTGAAGACAATGATTTTTTCACCGCGTCCGTGATCAACTACCGTCGCGGCGATTTTCGCGCCGTCAATTGCCGGTGCGCCGATCTTCACGTCACCGTTCTGGCCACTGACGACGAGGGCTTCCAGTTCGATTGCCTCGCCGACCTGTTTGTTTATTGAGGGGACGCGCACCGTCGCGCCTTCTTCGACGCGAAACTGTTTGCCGCCTGACCTGATGATTGCATAAGCCATTTGTGGTTCCTCCTATCGGCAGACGTAAGCTGCCACGCGAAAAGTCGTTTATTATAAGGGCGCTTTCCCGGTGCGTCAAACGCTTGCACTCTCCGCGCGGGCGATTTCCTTATTCCCTTCGTTTAAGTGGCTCCGTTCCGGGCTTTAAACTCTTCCATAAACTTGGTGGAGTATTCGCCTGAGCAGAACTGCGGATCATCCATTATTTTTAACTGAAGCGGTATCGTGGTCTTGATGCCCTCGATCACCATCGCTCCCAGCGCCCGGCGCATACGCGCGATGGCGAGGTCGCGCGTGCGCGCGTGAACGATCAACTTCGCAACCATCGAATCATAGAAGGGCGGCACAAAGTAGCCCGGATAAACAGCCGTGTCTACGCGGACGCCGGGGCCGCCCGGCAAATTACAGGCGGTAATCAATCCCGGCGACGGAACGAATGTCACCGGGTCTTCGGCGTTGATGCGGCACTCGATGGCGTGGCCGACGATGATTACGTCCTCTTGCGTGTAGCCGAGCGGTTCTCCTTCGGCGACGCGAATTTGGTTGCGCACCATGTCGGCCAGCGTGACCATTTCCGTCACGGGATGCTCGACTTGAATGCGCGTGTTCATCTCCATGAAGTAGAAACGACCGTCCTCGTCGAGCAGAAACTCAATCGTCCCTGCGTTGGAATACCCGACGCGCTGGCAGGCTCCGACCGCCGCACGACCCATCTCGGCGCGGAGTTCCGGCGACAGCGCCGGCGACGGCGACTCTTCCAGAAGTTTCTGGTGACGACGCTGAATCGAACAGTCGCGCTCGCCGAGATGAATGCAGTTACCGTGCTCGTCAGCAAGCACTTGAATCTCGACATGGCGCGGACGCTCGATGTAGCGTTCGATGTAAATATCGCCGTTCTTAAAAGCGGCTGCCGCTTCGTTCGCCGCCGTCCCCATCGCCGGCCCCAATTCCTCCTCCGTGCGCACGACTCGCATGCCGCGCCCGCCGCCGCCTGCCGCTGCCTTGACGATCACCGGAAAGCCTATTTCGCGCGCGATGGCGAGAGCTTCATCTACAGACTTCAAAGGCTCAGGACTTCCCGGAAGAATCGGCAACCCGGCTTCCTTCATCGCGCGACGAGCCTCGACCTTATCGCCCATCGTGCGAATGACTTCGGGGCGCGGGCCGATGAACTTGATGTTGCAAGCCTCGCAGATTTCGGCGAAGTAAGAAGATTCCGCGAGAAAACCGTAACCGGGATGAATCGCATCAACATTAGTTATTTCGGCGGCGGCAATGACGGAAGGAATGTTCAGGTAGCTCTGCGCGGACGGCGCGGGGCCGATGCAAATCGCTTCGTCGGCGAACCGCACATGCAGCGAATCCCGGTCGGCTTCGCTATGCACGGCGACGGTGCCAATGCCCATCTCTTTGCACGTCCAGATGATGCGACAGGCAATCTCGCCCCGGTTGGCAATGAGAATTTTGCGGAATCTACGCATTTACAAGTTCAAAGTTCAAAGTTCAAGGTTCAAGGTTCAAAGTCAACCGCCGGCTTATTAAACTTTGAACCTTGAACTTTGAACTATTTTCTAATTCCGAAAAGTGGCTGTCCGTACTCGACCGGTTGGGAGTTTTCGACGTAAATTTTCTCAACCACTCCGCTCGTTTCGGCCAGAATCTCATTCATCAGTTTCATCGCTTCAATGATGCAGACGACCGTGTCCGATTCGACCTCGCTGCCCGCGCGCACGAATACGTCAGCGTTCGGCGATGGCGCGCGGTAAAACGTCCCGACGATGGGCGAAGTAAGAATGAACAAGTTTTCATCCTCAGCCTGAGACTCACTTTCCGCCCCTTCGGTCTTGGCGGAGGACGCAGCGGTTGCGGGCGGCGGCGCTGTCAATGTTTCGCTGGGCGATAAAGGCGATTGCGCTGAAGTTGCCGGGGTTGTCAGTGTCGCCGGGTTCGATGCGGGCAACCCGGCGGGCGGCGTTGAGGGAGCAGGAGCGGCGCTCGCGTGCGCCATTTGATTCCGGCTTAATCGCACACGAACATCTTTGTTCTCAAGCTCGAAATCCGTCAGACCGTGCGCGGTGAACAACTCCATCACTTCGCGCAACTCGTCAATGTTGAGTGTGGATTCGGAGTGACGCGAAGGTTGTGGCTGATTTTGAAAACGGCGTCGCCCGGAATTATGACGGCCTCCGCCGCGACGTTCGCCCTGCGGCTTTTCGCTCTCTCGGGGTTGCTCTTGACTGTTCCCTCGCGTCCCCTGATTTTGGTCGCTCATACTCTCTACACTCCGAGCAAGCTTTTAAGAAATGCGCCGCGCCTTACGTCTCTCTACAAAACAAAAGCCCCACAACCGCTCGCGCGCCGGCGGTAATTGGGGCTTGCGGCTGGCGTGTAAAAAATCTTGCCGGGTGCGCGCTTTCAGCTATGGCGTACCCGGCGTGTACTCCTTGTCGCTCTTAATCAGTCTTTTTCTCAGCCGCAGTTGATTCCGTTTTCTTTGATCGGCTCCCGCCACTGCCGGCGTGGTCGTCCTCCCCCGCATCCGGCACTGAGCCTGTGCCCCGCGCCTCAGTGGTTTCCTCTTTCTCGAAAGTCTTGTCGGCCTTCTGCCCGCCGCGACGGCCCCCCTTCGCCGCGCTTGATTCGCTGGCGCGCGTCGTTTTCTTTTTATCCGAAGTCACAGACTTGGCGCGTTTCGATAAAGACTCCACGGCCTCGCGCTCACGCGGATTATCAACCAACTCAATGATCGCGACCTCAGCGTTATCGCCGTCGCGGTGGCCGAGTTTAATAATGCGCGTGTAGCCGCCCGGACGATCTTTATAACGCTCGCCGAGATCATCAAACAGACGCTTCAATGCGGCCACGCCAGCCGTGCGCGGCGCACGCACGCCGCCACGCTTGCCGGTCGAAAGCGCCTGTGTGCGATTCCCGGCGTGGAAGAATGCGGCGGCCTGGCGGCGCAGATGCACCGCGTCGGCGGCAACACTGTCGCCCTGCAAGTTTTTCGCGCGGCACGACAGAGTGATGGCGCGCTCGACGAAAGGCCGCAGTTCTTTAGCCTTCGGTAAAGTTGTAACGATGCGCTCGTCGCGCGCGTTGATTAATGATGTCGCAAGATTACGCAACATTGACATCCGATGCTCAGTGGTGCGCCCCAATTTGCGATGTGCTTTTAGATGTCGCATGGTTTTCAGGTGATAGGTGATAAGTGATGAGTGCAGGAGAAAGAGTTTTACTCTTATCACCCGTCACTCATCGCCCACCACTGATTTATTCTTCGTCCTCGTCGTCTTCGTCGTCCTCGAAGTCGCTGAGGTCGCCGTCACGCCCGCCCGAACCCGGAATCGGGTTCCCCTGTTCGTCAAACTCCATCCCGAAATCCAGCCCCATCCCATGAAGGATGTCCTTAATCTCGTTCAGGGATTTTTTGCCGAAGTTCTTGGTCGCGAGCATCTCCCGCTCGCTGCGCTGCACGAGGTCGCGGATGGTGCGGATGTTCGCGTTCTTCAGGCAGTTGTATGAGCGGACAGACAGTTCCAACTCGTCCACCGAACGGTCGAGTTGATCGTTGCGCGGGAGCGGCGGGCGCTCCATGTTGGCATACGCGAAGTCGTCCGTGTCCTCTTCAAAATTAATGAAGATCGCCATGTGGTCTTTGATCAGCTTCGCGGCGAGGCCGATGGCGTCGTCAGGCTTCACCGAACCATCCGTCCAGACTTCAATCGTCAGCTTGTCGAACTCCGTGTTCTGACCGAGACGCGCCGCCTCGACCGTGTAGTTAACCTTTTTCACCGGCGTGTGGACGGAGTCCACCGGAATGTAGCCGAGCGAAAGGTCTTCGTCGAAATTGCGCTCGGCGGGAACATAGCCGCGCCCGCGCTTTAACCGCATCTCGACTGTGAGCGAGCCTCCCTCGCTAACGGTCGCCAGGTATACGTTGGGGTCAAGCACCTCAACGTCGCCGTCCGCCTCGATGTCGCCGGAGGTTACGTCGCCGGCCGTATCTTTGGTAATCGTTAGAGTTTTCGGCTCGTTGCCGTGAAGTTTGAACGGGATTTGTTTCAAGTTCAAAATCACATCCGTCGCGTCCTCGACGACGCCGCGAATGGACGAAAATTCGTGCTCGACGCCTTCGATTTTCACCGCCGTAATCGCGGCGCCTTCGATGGAAGACAGGAGCGCGCGGCGCAGAGAGTTGCCGATAGTCGTACCGAAGCCGCGCTCGAAGGGTTGCGCGGAGAAGCGCCCGTAGCGCTCGGTCAAGGTTTCGCCTTCCACTGCGAGGCGGCGCGGCATCTGGAATCCTGTCCAGAGATTGTGTTGATCTATAGCCATAATTTAGTAGTCCGAAGCTGGGAGCCTGAATCTTGGAGTCTAAAGACTAGAGCCAAAAGGCTCCAAGCTTTAGACTCCAGACTTTTGATGGTTACTTGCTGTAAAGCTCGACGATCAATTGCTCATTGATTGAACGGTCAATGTCGGCGCGCGTCGGGAGACTGGCGATTCGCGCGCTCATCTCTCCGCCTTCGGCGGGCATCGTCCACGAGGGACGACCGCGACCGGCAGCCGTCTGCCACGCCCCCTCGACATGAGGGTTGGTGCGGCTGGCCTCGCGAATGCCGACCGTGTCGCCTTGCTTTACTTGGAATGACGGAATGTCAACCTTGCGCCCGTTGACTTCGACGTGGCCGTGGTTGACCAATTGGCGTGCTTGACGGCGCGAGGTGGAGAAGCCAGCACGGTAGACGGCGTTATCAAGTCTCCGCTCCAGCATGATTAAAAGGTTGTCGCCGGTAATGCCCTTCTGGCGGGCCGCGCGCTCGAAATAATTACGGAACTGCCCTTCGAGAACGAAATAGATGCGCTTGACCTTCTGCTTCTCGCGCAACTGCTGACCGTACCCGACAAGCGCCTTACCGCGACGCAAAGAGTTGCCGTGTTGTCCGGGCGGCTGAGTGCCGCGCTTTTCAATTGGACACGAGGGCTTGTAACACCGGTCGCCCTTCAAAAACAGTTTTGCACCTTCGCGGCGGCACAGACGGCACACCGCCCCACGATACCTAGCCACTTCTTTTTTGCCTCCTGCCTGCGTTTATGCTGTCAGCGTTCAACGCTAGGCGGAAAAGTTTACAGGCCGCTCAATACTTTCGCCGCGACCCTTCATCCTTTAGATCATTTGATTTCGGATTGCGGATTGAAAACAGGTTGTCTTCTAATCCGCATTCCGAAATTCGCAATCGTTACACTCTGCGACGCTTCGGCGGACGGCAACCGTTGTGCGGAATCGGCGTCGTATCGCGGATCACGCTGACGCGGATGCCGGCGTTGTTGATCGCCCGAATCGCCGACTCACGCCCGCCGCCCGGACCTTTGACGCGCACTTCACACTGATGCATTCCGGCATCCTTCGCCTTGTTCGCTGCTTCATAGGCCGCCTGCTGAGCAGCGAATGGCGTTCCTTTACGCGAGCCACGAAAGCCGCGCGCGCCTGAAGAAGATTGCGAGATCAGATTTCCCTCAAGGTCTGTGATCGAAATCATCGTGTTATTAAACGACGCTGCGATATGCACAATCCCGACTGGAATGTTCTTCTTCTCTTTCTTCCTAAAAACTTTCTTCTTACCGCCAGTTGCTTTTGCCATAGAACCTCAGAGGTCAGAGGTCAGTGGTCAGTGGTCAGAGATGGTAGCCTTGTTGACTGACCTCTGACCTCTAGCCTCCGCCCTCTATGATTTATTTCTTGCCGGGGGCCTTTTTCTTCGCAATTGTCGCGCGGCGCGGCCCTTTGCGGGTGCGCGCGTTAGTGTGCGTGCGCTGTCCGCGCACCGGCAACGCGCGGCGGTGACGCAAACCTCGGTAGGAGCCGATGTCCATCAAACGCTTGATGTCCATTTGCGTGCGCTTACGCAGGTCGCCCTCGACATCGCCCTGCGCTTCGAGGATCGAGCGGATTCGCCCCAGTTGCCCCTCATCCAACTCGCGCACGCGGGTGTCAGGATGAATCTCGGCTTCGCGAAGTATGGAATTTGCGCGCGAACGGCCAACGCCATAAATGTACGTAAGACCTATCTCAACACGCTTGTTAACCGGAAGATCAACGCCAACAATACGAGCCATCTCTTAATCTCTCCACCGTTTACTAAAATAAAGAATTTGCGCCTTCGGATTTTCGATTGAAAGTAACCGGAAGGTTACTTAGCCGATAGCGTCAAACGAACTCGAAGTCCCACTCACCCCTGACGCTGCTTGTGCTTCGGGTTGGTGCAGATCACGCGCACCACGCCTTTGCGGTGAATAATCTTGCAGTTATCACACATTTTTTTGACTGAAGCGCGTACCTTCATGCCTCGCCCTCACTTCCTTCGCCACACAGTAGCGTCAACTGGGTCAACCGCAAAATCGGTGTAACCGGCAAATTGCGGATAATAGCACACTGCCAACGCTCGCTCCAAGCCAGCGCGAAGGTGTGGTTTATACGTAGGCGTTCTCTAGTGGCGCAACACTCTCAGAGATGTGCGTGAGCACTTGCGGGCCTTCTTCCGTCACTGCAACCGTGTGCTCAACGTGCGCGCTTGGCTGCCCGTCCACCGTGACGACCGTCCATTTATCACTCAACAATTTCGTGTGATGTGAACCCATATTGATCATCGGTTCGACGGCGAAAACGTAACCGGTTTTGATTTTCGCACCCGTGCCGGGAGAGCCGTAGTTAGGTATTTGTGGGTCTTCGTGCATGCGGCGTCCGATTCCGTGCCCCACGTATTCACGAACCACCGAGTACCCGTTGGATTCCGCGTGCTGCTGAACTGCCCAGCCGATGTCGCCGACATGCCTACCGGGTCGGCACTGCTCAATCGCCCGCTCAAGACATTCTTCGGCCACTCGAATCAGCCGCAACTTATCATCGCCCACGCGCCCGACAGGTATTGTCGTGGCCGTGTCGCCGACGTACCCATTCAATATCACGCCACAATCAATTGAGAGAATGTCGCCGTCCTTTAGCCCCTGTTTCGACGGGAAGCCGTGAACCACCTGTTCGTTTACCGAAGCGCAAATCGAGGCCGGGAAACCGTGATAGCCTTTGAAAGCAGGAACCGCGCCCGCGTCGCGGATCATCTTTTCCGCCGCCGCGTCGAGGTCAAAGGTCGTCGCCCCCGGTTCCACCAGACGGCGCAACTCCCGAAGGACTGACGCCACGAGTCGGCCCGCAACGCGCATCTTCTCCAATTCTTTTTTTGACTTCCCGATAATCATAAAAGCGGTGATGGGTGATAAGTGATGGGTAATAAGTAATACAAAAGGTTTCGCTCTTATCACCTATCACCCATCACTGTCTTTTCGATGTCCGCATAAATAGTTTCCGGCTCGCGCGTGCCGTCAACGACAATCAAACGCCGCGACGATTCGTAATAGTCGAGGAGCGGCTGCGTATCATGCTCATATGTTTCGAGCCGCTTCTTTATCGTTTCCGCGTTGTCATCCGCGCGTCTCACTAACTCCGCGTCCGGGTGTTTGTCGCAGCGCCCCTCAATTCTCGGCGGTTTGAAATAGACGTTATAAATCTCATTACACACCGGACAATTACGGCGTCCGGTCGCCCGCCGTTCGAGCAACTCAAACGGCACGTCAACCAGAATGGCGATGATTTCATGCCCCTGTTTGACGACCAATCTCTCAAGCATCTCGGCCTGCACGGTGGTGCGCGGGAAGCCGTCGAGTACGTAACCGTCGCGGCAATCATCGCGGCTCGTCCGTTCTTCAACGATTTGAACCATCAAGTCGTCCGAAACTAATTTGCCCGACGCCAGCACCGGGCGCACTTCCTCGGCCAGAGGCGTCTGCGCCTTCGCCATCGCGCGCAGCATATCACCCGTCGAAATTTGCGGCAGTCCCAGACGTTCCTGCAGCAGACGCGCTTGCGTTCCCTTGCCCGCCCCCGGCGCACCCATCGGAACGATAATCTTTGCCATAAATCAGGGGACAGGAGTCGGGGGACGGGGGTCGGAAAAGGCTTTTCCCAGCCCCCGTCCCCTGACCCCCGACTCCCGCTTTATCATCCTCTACGTCCGCGAATGCGGCGACTGCCCGGTCCGAAGAAGCCGTCGTAGTTGCGCATCACGAGCTGCGCCTCAATCTGTGCGACCGTATCCATTGCGACGCCGACGAGAATCAGCAGACTGGTGCCGCCGAAGAAAAATTGGTAGCCCATCCCCGTCGGTATCCACCCCAAGCCCGGAGTCGTACTGAAGAAAGCGTCGAGACCCGGGCCGATGAATGGTAGGCGCGCGACTTTGAAACCGCTCAGCATAATTTGCGGAATCAGCGCGACGAGCGCGAGATAGAGCGCGCCGACCGCCGTCAGTCGCGTCAGAATCGTGTTTAGAAATTCGGCAGTATTTCTTCCGGGGCGGATGCCGGGGATGAAGCCGCCGTGCTTTCGCAGGTTGTCGGCGACTTCTTCGACGTTGAAAATAATCGTGATATAGAAGAACGTGAATATCACAATTAGCGAAATAAAAATTAACTCGTAATACGGGTCGCCGCCGTGAAATGCGTTGAAGAAGCTTTGCAGCTTGAAGCGCCACGAGTCGGGCTGGTTCGGGTCGAAGGTGATGAACTGTAGAGCCGTCTGTGGGATCGCCAGCATTGACGACGCGAAGATTACCGGGATGACGCCGCCCATATTAACTTTGAGCGGCATATTCGTCTGCTGCCCGCCGACGACTTGACGCCCGACGTGGCGCTTAGCGTAACTGATTGGGACTTTGCGCCGCCCCGATTCGACGAACACGATAAAGGCGATCAGCGCGACGAGCACCGCGATGAGCGCGATGACGCCGATGCTGGCGAACGTGTCGCCGCCGCGCACGCGCTCGAAGACTTGCAGCACGCCGCTCGGCAGTCCGATGACGATACCGGCGAAAATCAGCAGTGAGATACCGTTGCCGATGCCCCGCTCGGTGATCTGCTCGCCGAGCCACATCACGAAAACAGTGCCCGTCGTCAGCGTCAGCATGACGGTCAGCACGAAGCCGATGCCCGGGTCGCCGACGTTATTCGCCTGAAGCCAGCGTGCCACAATGAAGGTCTGGAAGCCGGCAAGGACGACTGTTAAATAGCGCGTATATTGATTGATCTTCTGCCGACCCGCCTCTCCCTCCTCCTGTAACTTCTTCAACTGCGGGAAGACGGTCGTCATCAATTGCAGGATGATTGAGGCTGTGATGTACGGCGTCACGCCAAGCGCGAAGACGGAGATGGTACGAAAGTTTCCGCCGGAGAAAAGGTCGAGCACGCCGAGCAGCGTGCTCCCGACTTCATTCCACACGCGCTCCAGTTGCGCCTTGTTAATGCCGGGCGCGGTGACGTGTGCGCCGAGGCGATAAACGGCGAGCAAGCCCAGCGTGAAAAAGATGCGCCGACGCAAATCCGGCACGCTGAACATGTTTCGAACGGCGGCGAAGAACTTGTCCATGTTAATAACTCTTTCGGACTAATACCTTAGAGTTGGCCTTCTATAAATCCACCTCTACAACGCATACGCGCGATTGCGAGAGGCGACGGGTCGGAGGCTCAAATCTAACTCACCGGTAAGAACGCTAAAGACACAGGGAGTATTTTCCCTGCGTCCTTCGCAACCCGGTTCGACACGTTGATTGTCAAAGTTTACTGCTGCGATGTTTCACCATTGGCCTGCGGCTGGGCATTCGTAATCACCGTCACCGCGCCGCCGGCGCGCTCGATCTTTTCGCGGGCGCTTTTCGTAAAGCGATGTGCAGAGACGCGCAACGACTTGGAAAGCTCGCCCGTTCCGAGGACGACCACGTCGCGTCGAGCCTTTTTGATGAGTCCGCGCTCGTGCAGCGCTTCGGGCGTCACTTCGTCATTCGCGCCAAAACTGTTTTCGAGCGCGGAGAGGCTGACCTCGATCCATTCTTTCTTAAAAATGTTGGTGAAGCCGCGTTTTGGCAGGCGACGCTGGAGGGGCATCTGGCCGCCTTCAAATCCAATTTTCGCGCTGTAGCCCGAACGGGACTTTTGGCCTTTGTTACCGCGACCGGCCGTTTTGCCGAGACCTGATCCGGGGCCGCGTCCCACCCGTTTCTTCTTGTGCGTCGAACCTGCCGCCGGTCGTAAATTATTCAGTCCGATAGCCATGCTTTACTCCGTAATGCGATTTTAGATTTGCGTTTGCCGAGGGAGAGTAGCACCGTGATTTCAAGTCGAAAATCGAAAATCGCACCCCCCTACTCTACAATTCGCAAAAGGTGCGGCACTTTAGCGACGACCCCTCGCATTGAGGAGTCATCAGGCCGCTCAACAATCTGATTGAGTTTCCGTAAGCCGATGCTCCGCACAATCTCTTTATGCGTTTTCGGACAAGCGATGAAACTCCGGTAATACTGAATACGAATTTTCCCGCCGCTCGCTTGTTCTTTGTTTTCGTCAGCCATCTTTCACCTCGCAAATCGTTAATCGTGTAATTTTCAGAACAGCCCTTTATCTGTTCACGATTGACAATTGGCTTTTACAGTTCTTCCACCTGTTTGCCGCGCAGGCGCGCTAATTCAAGCGGGTCTTTCATGTTCAGGAGGCCGTCGAAGGTCGCACGCACGACGTTGTGCGGGTTGGTGGAGCCGAGCACTTTAGTGCGAACATCATGAACGCCCGCCGCCTGCATGACGGCGCGCACCGCCCCCCCGGCGATGACACCGGTTCCCGCCGAAGCCGGCTTCATCATCACGCGGCCCGCGCCGTGTGCGCCGATCAATTGATGCGGCAGCGTGTTATTGATGAGCGGGACGCGAATCAAGTTCTTTTTCGCCGACTCAATGGCCTTCTTAATCGCCAGCGGCACCTCGCGCGCCTTACCACTTCCGAAGCCGACGTGTCCCGCTTCGTCCCCGATGACGACGAGCGCCGCGAAGCTCAAGTTCTTACCGCCCTTCACGACTTTTGTGACACGGTTAATCGAAATCACATGGTCTTTCAGATCAAGTCCCTGTGCCGAAATACGTTGTTTTGGTTGTCGCATCGCTTATTCCTGTGCTGCCTCGACGGTGGTGGTGGCGGTTGTTTCTTCCCCGGTCGCTGTCGCTTCATCCTTATTCAATCCGGCCGCGCGCGCTGCATCGGCGAGTGCTTTGACGCGGCCATGATAGCGATAGCCGCCGCGATCAAAAACGACGCTACCGATCCCTTTCGCGTTTACCCGCTCGGCGATAGCGCGCCCCACGCGCTCCGCCGCCTCGATGTTACCGCCAGTGCTTCCGCGCAAATCTTTTTCAGTTGTTGAGGCGGCGGCAATAGTCCGTCCCTGCTCATCGTCAATGACTTGCGCGTAGATGTGATTCAAGCTGCGATAGATCGCTAAGCGCGGGCGCTCGGCCGTTCCCTGCACCTTGCGGCGGATGCGCTTATGTACCGCCCTGCGAACCGTTGCTCTATCTTTCTGTGCCATTTCTCAATCCTCATGATAGGTGATGGGTGACAAGTGACAGGTAAGAGCTTTCTCTTATCATCTATCACCCATTACCTATCACCTTATTTCCCTGTCTTGCCCGGTTTCAGCTTCAGCGGCACGTCGGCGTAGCGCACGCCTTTGCCTTTGTACGGGTCGGGCTTACGCAAGCCGTGCATCTCGGCGGCGACCTGTCCGAGTTTCTGCTTATCAATGCCGGAAAGCGTCAGCGTCAATTGATACTGATTGATTGACGCTTTCTGCGGCACGCGCTCACCTTTCACTTCGATGCCGTCGGGCAGCGGAAACTCAATCGGGTGCGAGTAACCGAGCGAGAAGACAATCTTCTTGGCCTGCACGTCAGCCTTGTAGCCGACGCCGACAACGTCCATCTTCTTCGTAAACCCTTCGGTGACGCCGAGGATGGCGTTGTTCGCCAGCGCGCGCGCAAGACCGTGTTTCGCCGCGAGTTCGTTTGAGGCGCGCTCGGCTTGTAGCTGGTCACCTTCGAGCTTGAAAGAAATCCCTTCGGGAATCGGCGTCGTCAAAGTGCCCTTCGCACCCTTCACTTCCAACTCGCGCTCACGAACCGTTACGGTAACGCCCTTCGGGACGGTGATGACTTTCTTGCCAATACGAGACATAGCTTACCTCAAGGGATGAGGGCGGAGGGATGAAACAGAGATGAAGCGGTTTTACTTCATCCCTCATCCCTCCGCCCTCATCCCTCAGTAGATTTCCGCCAGCACTTCGCCGCCGACGTTTTCACGGCGGGCGCGTTTGCCGCTCATTAAGCCGCGCGAAGTAGAAACGATGTTGATGCCGTAGCCGCCGAGCACTCTCGGGACTTGGGTCGCGCCCATGTAGACGCGGCGACCGGGCCGCGACACGCGCGACAGGTGCGAAATCGAGGAAGTGCCCCGCCCGTCGTAGCGGAGGAAGATGCGAATCGTGCGTTTGACACCCTCGCCTTTGATGACGAAGTTGTTAATGTAGCCTTCTTCCTTCAGGATGCGCGCGATTTCCAGTTTTAACTTCGACGCCGGGATGTCCACGCGCGAGTGCTTCGCGGTAATTGCGTTGCGCATCCGCGCCAACATGTCGGCAATAGGATCAGTCATTACTCAACTCCAAGTGATAGGTGATGAGTGATAGGTGATAGGATGAAGGCAAATTCTTATCACCTATCACTTATCACCCATCACCGCTTTCGTTACCAGCTCGATTTCACGACGCCCGGAATCTGCCCCTGCAGCGCCAGTTCGCGGAAGCAGATGCGGCACAGCTTGAACTTACGCAGGTAGCCACGCGGGCGCCCGCAACGCTGACAGCGCGTGTAGGCGCGCGCCGAGAACTTCGCTTTCCGGTTCGCTTTCGCGATCATTGACTTCTTTGCCATATAACCTCAGTGATGGGTGATAAGTGATAGGTGATGGGACGAATGCTTTTCTTTCTTATTACCTATCACCTGTCACCTGTTACCGCTTTACTGCCTGAACGGCATGCCGAGCGCTTTGAGAAGCGCGCGCGCCTGTTCGTCGTTGCGCGCGGTCGTCACAATCGAGATATTCATGCCGCGCGTTTTGTCCACTTTATTGAAATCAATTTCGGGGAAGATCAATTGGTCGCGCACCCCGAGCGTGTAATTGCCGCGCCCGTCGAAAGCCTTCGGCGAGACGCCGCGAAAGTCCCTGACGCGCGGCAACGCAATTGACACCAGCCGGTCGAAAAACTCATACATCCGTTCGCCCCGGAGCGTCACCATCGTGCCGATGGGCATCCCCTGTCGTAGCTTAAACGCCGCGATGGATTTCTTGGCGCGCGTCGTCACGGGTTTTTGGCCGGTGATCGCGCTCAACTCATCCGCCGCTGTGTCAATGATCTTAGCGTTCGAGATGGCCTCACCCATCCCCATGTTAATAACGATTTTTTCGAGTCGCGGCGTCGCCATCGGATTCGTGATGTCGAACTCTTTGGCAATCGCGGGCGCGATGTCTTTTTGGTATCGTTCTTTCAGTCTCGGTGCCATCAGTTTTTACCTTAACTATCTCAGCCCGGGTCTCACCTCTCACAGCGTTTCCGGGCGCGCGGCATTTCTCCGCTCCTAAGCCTTGTCGAGCGCGTGGCCGCTCTTCGCCGCGACGCGCGACTTCGATCCGTCCTCCGCAACATGATATTTAACTCGCGTCGGCTTGCCCGACTGAGGATCAATCAACTGCACGTTTGAAATATCAATGTACGCCTCGCGGTCAATAATCCCGCCGCCGCGATTGTTCTGCGGATTAGCGCGCTGGTGTTTCTTTTGCACCGCGACACCCTCGACCTTGACCCGGCTTTTGGCCGGCAGAACTTCGAGCACGCGACCGCGCTTGCCGTTGTCGCGTCCGGCGATGACGACCACCTGATCGCCTTTTCTAATTTTGGCGCGCTTGGTTCCCTTATTCACTTTTATATGACCTCCGGCGCGAGCGACACGATCTTCATGAAGTTGCGGTCACGCAGTTCGCGCGCGACCGGTCCGAAGACGCGCGTGCCGATGGGCGTACCATCATCTTTAATAAGCACTGCCGCGTTTTGGTCGAAGCGGATGTACGTTCCGTCTTTGCGACGCACTTCTTTGCGCGTCCGTACGATCACGGCATTTTGCACCGTGCCCTTTTTCACTGTGCCGTCGGGCGACGCTTCTTTTACCGCCACCTTGATTCTATCGCCGAGGCCCGCTGTGCGACCCGTCGAGCCGCCGATGCCCATAATCATCTCGACGCGCCGCGCCCCCGAATTGTCCGCCACGTCCAGCGACGTTTGCATTTGGATAGCCATAGCTTACTCCGTTCGAGTGATGGGTGATGGGTGATGGGTGATAAGAATAAAGCTTTTCACTTATCACCTATTACCTATTACCTATCACGGCTTTTACTTCTCTGCTTTCTGCACAATCTCAATAACGCGCCAGCGCTTCCTCGCGGAGAGCGGGCGGGTTTCAATGATGCGCACCTTGTCGCCGATTGCCGCGCCCTTCTCATCGTGCGCCATAAACTTCGACGTGCGGCGAACGTAGCGACGATATTTAGGATGCTTGATGAGGCGATCCACACGGACGACGACGGTCTTTTCCATCTTGTCCGACGCGACGATGCCGATCTTTTCGGCGCGGCGCCCGCGCTTCCCCGCTTCGGTGCCGGAGGCGTTGCCGGGTTGCGAGTCAACATTTGGGGCGACCTTATGGGCGAGCGTCTCACCCGCGTTCGTTTCTTCCGCCGCCTCTGTGTCTGATGTCACTGCTTCTTCTTCTCTGTTCTCTTCCATCGCTTTATTTCCACCGGCAGCCTCCCCGCGAAGCCGCACACCAAGCTTACTTACCCGCTTCCTGAACGGCCTCGCCACGCCGCTGCTGCATAATCGTCTGCACGCGCGCCAATGACTTCTTTTCCTCGCGCACGCGCTTCACGGCGTCCATCTCGCCAAGCGCCAGTTTGAAGTTGAGCCGAAACAATGACTCTTTCAACCGGCCCGCCTCTTCGCGCAGGTCGTCATCCGACATGTCAATCAACTTATTCAACTCTTCGCGTCTTTTCATACCTTAGACCGCGCCCCCTTCCTGCTCCGCGCGGGTCACGAACCTCGTTTTGATCGGAAGCTTCTGCGCGGCGAGACGCATCGCCTCGCGCGCCACGTCTTCGGCGACGCCCTCGATCTCGTAGAGAATGCGGCCCGGCTTGACGACTGCGACCCAATACTCAGGCGCGCCCTTGCCTTTACCCATGCGTGTTTCCGCAGGCTTCTTCGTAATCGGCTTGTCGGGGAACATGCGAATCCAAATCTTTCCGCCGCGCTTGATGTGGCGCGTCATCGCAATACGCGCCGCCTCGATCTGACGATCCGTAATCCACGCCGGCTCCAAACACTTCAACCCGTACTCACCGAAGCTGATCTGCGCGCCGCGTATCGCCTTGCCGGTCATGCGACCTTTCATCTGCTTCCGGTGCTTAACCTTTTTCGGCATCAACATGATGTTTCGCTCCGCTCAACAAGAGGTCAGAGGCTAGAGGTCAACGAATAGGTGCCTTTTACTGACCTCCGACCTTATACTACCTTCCTCGCGGACGACGATCCGGGCGCCCACCTCTGTCGCCGCCGTCGCCGCCTTCACGCTCACGCCGCGTGCGCGGACGGCGCTCGCGCTCACCCCGCTCGCTGCGCGGCTCGTTAATCGGGTCGGTCGCGGTGCCGCGCGCCATCGCCGCTTTCGGGTCGAGAATCTCCCCGCGATAAATCCAACACTTGACGCCGATCACGCCGAACGTGGTGTGCGCCTCGGCGAAGCCGTAGTCAATATCAGCGCGCAACGTGTGCAGCGGCAGTCGGCCCTGCAAGTACCACTCGCTACGGGCGATTTCCGCTCCATTCAAACGACCGCCCACCTTGACCTTGATTCCCTGCCCGCCGAATCTGAGTGTCTCTTCGACGGTTTTGCGCATCGCACGGCGAAAGGCGATGCGCTTTTCGAGTTGCGTTGCGATCTTCTCGGCCTGCAATTGCGCGTTCAGCTCCGGCTTATGAATCTCCTGAATCGAAACGAGAACTTCACGCCCCGTGCGCGACACAATGTCGGCCTTTAGCTTATCTATCTCCGCCCCTTTGCGCCCGATGATGATGCCGGGGCGCGACGTGTAGATAATGATCTTCAGGCGGTTCGCGGCGCGCTCGACATCAACGTGCGAGACGCCCGCGCCGGCAAAACGATTTTTCAAATTGCGCTTCAGCTTGAGGTCTTCGAGCAGGAAATCGCCGTACTGCTTTTTTGCAAACCAGTGCGAATGCCAGTCTTTGTTGTAGCCGAGGCGGAAGCCGTAAGGATGAACTTTTTGTCCCACAATCTTCTCCGTTCAACTGGTTACTGAGCTGTTTTTTCCGCCGGAGCCGTTGCGCTCCGGCGCGAAGCGCGCTTCGCCTCTTTTTCGCCCCCGCCCGCGTCAGAATGTTTAGCGCCGGCGCGATTCGCCTTCGAGTTACCGTTCGGGGTTTCTCTCTCATCACTTGAGACCAGCACCGTGACGTGGCAGAAGTGGCGTCGCTCACGGTACGCGCGGCCTTGCGGCGCGGGACGCATGCGGCGGCGGTTCTTCGTCGGCCCCTGATCAACGTAACAGGCTTTGACCCACAGTTCATCCGGGTCAACCGCGACGTTCGCCCGCTCCGCCGCTTCGGTCGCGTTGGCGATGGCTGAACGCACGCAAGCCTCGATGCCGTCGGCGGCACGTTTATTCGTGTACTGCAACACGGCAAGTGCCGCGCCCACATTCTTGCCACGAATCATGTCAATGACGAGCCGCGCTTTCTGCGCCGACCCGCGTAAGTATTTCGCACTCGCTCTCGCTTCCATCTCTAAACCTCAGTGCTGAGTATTGAGTAGTAGAGCAAGCGCTCATCACTCATCACTCATCACTCATCACTGCTACCTAGATACTTTCGACGCCTTCTCGGTTTTCGTTCCGGAGTGGCCTTTGAATGTGCGGGTCGGCGCAAACTCGCCGAGCTTGTGCCCGACCATGTTCTCCGTGACGTAGACGGGAAGGTGGCGCTTGCCGTTATGCACGGCGAATGTCAATCCGACCATGTCCGGCGTAATCGTCGAGCGGCGCGACCATGTTTTGATTGCCGGCGGGCGGTTCCCGCTTTGGCGGATGCGATCCACCACCTTTTGTACGTGATCATCCACGAACGCGCCTTTTTTTAATGAACGTGCCATAACATTAAAGCGGAAAGATGAAGGGAGAAATGAGAAATTTTATGCCACAGCTTCGCTAGGAATTAACTTTTTAATTTCACGCCGCAGGCGTGTCCACACTTTCGCCCTTCGCCGTTCTCCTTTCTACTTAGTTCTTCTGTCGCGCACGATCATCTTCGTGGTGCGCTTGTTCTTGCGTGTTTTGTAGCCGCGCGTCGGCTGGCCCCACGGCGTGACGGGATGGCGGCCACCGGAAGTCTTACCTTCGCCGCCGCCGTGCGGGTGGTCAACCGGATTCATTGCGACGCCGCGCACGTGCGGACGAATGCCTTTCCAGCGCGAGCGCCCAGCCTTACCGAATGAAACATTTTCATGCTCTACGTTCCCGACCTGTCCGATTGTCGCCATGCACACTACGGGGACGCGGCGGACTTCACCGGAAGGCATCCGCAGTTGCGCGTAGTCGCCTTCTTTTGCGACCAACTGCGCGAACGACCCGGCGCTACGCGCCATCTGCCCGCCCTTGCCGGGGCGTAATTCGATGTTGTGAATCTGCGTGCCGAGCGGAATGTTGCGAATCGGCAGCGCGTTGCCCGGCAGAATGTCCGCTTCAGGGCCGCTCATAATCGTTTTGCCGACCTCAATGCCGAGCGGCGCGATAATG
This sequence comes from Pyrinomonadaceae bacterium, assembly GCA_050999015.1. GTDB lineage: Bacteria > Acidobacteriota > Blastocatellia > Pyrinomonadales > Pyrinomonadaceae > JBPCPQ01. Next base: position 22,005 of record JBPCPQ010000258.1, read on the forward strand.
TAGCGCTTCTCACCGTCGAGATACGTCACGAGCGCGATGTGCGCCGAACGGTTCGGGTCGTACTCGATCTGCGTGATGCGGCCCGGCACGCCCGCTTTGTCCCGCTTGAAGTCAACGATCCGGTAGAAGCGCTTGTGGCCGCCGCCGCGCCGCCGCACTGTGATGCGACCGTCGTTGTTGCGTCCCGAAATACGCTTCTTCGGTTCGAGCAGCGAGCGTTCCGGCTCCGCGCCCTTCGTCAACTCGTCGCGCGTCAGATACGTCTGGTAACGCCGCGCCGGCGAGGTCGGTGTCAGTTTTTTGATGCCCATCTTTTTATCGCGGATTGCGGATTGCGGATTGACCGATGTCAGATAGCACCTTATCCAATCTGCGACTCACAATTGCAATCAATTGGCTACGTCCGATTTTTCATTTTGCGGACGGGTTGCCGACGGCGAACTGTTCTTCAATCCGCAATCCGCAATCCGCAATCCGCAATCGTCAGATGTTTTCGCCGTACTCAAACGGTTCCTGCCCCGCGCTGAGCGTGACGTAGGCTTTCTTCCACGAGGGCTTGCGGCCTTCAAAGCGTCCGCGCCGCGCCTTCTTGCCCATGTAATTGAGGGTGCGGACGGCGTCCACCTGCACGTTGAAAATCTTCTCGATGGCGGACTTGATCTCCGGCTTCGTCGCGCGGCGGTCAACGCGGAAGGTCAGCAATTGCCGCCTGTCCTGCGACTCCTCTTTCGCAACCAGCGCCTTCTCCGTAATCACCGGCGACTTGATGATGTCCCACACAGTTCGCATCTTTTACGCCGCCTCCTCTTTCGCCCGCTCGCCGCTTTCTTTCGCCTGCGGGTCGAGCATGTGCGTCAATTCTTCAGCCGCCGCGCGCGAGAGAACGAGTTTCTCGTGGTACAGCAAATCGTAGATGTTCAGGCCGCGACTCGTCACTACTTTCGTGCGCTTCACGTTACGTGACGCCAGAAAAAGATTCTCATTCTCTACCGAATCAACGACGAGCGTCTTACCACCGACGAGGCCAAGCACGTCCAGAGCGCCGATAAACTGCTTCGTCTTCGGCCCGTCGAGCGTGAAGCCACCGTCGAGCACGATAATATTCCCTTCGCGCAGACGCTCGGAAAGCGCCGAGCGCACCGCGCCGCGCCGCATCTTCTTCGGCAGGTTCTGCGACCAATCGCGCGCCTGCGGCCCATGCACATTGCCGCCGCCCTTCCACAACGGCGAACGAATTGAGGCGATCCGCGCCCGCCCCGTGCCCTTCTGCTTCCAGAGCTTGCGGCCTGATCCCGAAACGTCGCCGCGCGTCTTCGTGCCGACGGTGCCCTGACGCCCGCCCGCGAGAAAACTTTTCACGGCAGTATGAATCAGCGACTCGTTCAACTCCGCGCCGAAAACCACGTCGGACAAATCAAGATCGCCGACCTCTTCATTTTTTAAGTTGCGCACCTTTACGGTAGGCATTTCGTTTACTCCGTAAACTCAAGTGATGAGTGATGAGTGATGTGGGGAGCAACTCTCATTACTCATCACCCATCACTTCTTTCTCTGTCTCGCTGCCTTCTTAATGATTACCACGCCGCCCGTCGCACCGGGAACGGCGCCGCGTACCATCAACAGGTTGTTCTCCGCGTCCACGCGCGCGACCGTCAGCCCTCTGACTGTCACTCGCTCGTCGCCCATATGACCCGACGACCGTGTGCCTTTAATGACGCGCGAAGGATACGCGGACGCACCGATTGAGCCGGGGGCACGGACGTTCATCGAGCCGTGTGATTCGGGGCCGCGCCTGAAATTGTGGCGCTTAATCGTGCCGGCGAAGCCGCGTCCCTTCGATTTGCCGACGACATCAATGACATCGCCTTCGGCAAACTGGTCAACAAGAACTTTATCGCCGACGCTCAACTCACCGTTTCCGCTGTCCAGACGAATCTCTTTCAAGATGCGTGTCGGGGGCACGCCGCCGCCAGTCTTCTCGAAGTGGCCGCGCATCGGCTTGTTGACGTTCTTCAGTTTCACGGGGCGGTCTTCCACCAAACCAATCTGCACCGCGTTGTAGCCGTCCGGCCCCGCCGAAGATTTTTTCTGCACCACGACGCACGGCCCCGCCTTGATGACCGTCACCGGAGTGACCGTCCCGTCGGGGGCGAACAACTGCGTCATGCCGACTTTCTTACCGATGATCGCGTTAATCATCACTTACCTCAAGTTCAAAGTTCCAAGTTCAAGGTTCAAAGTCATAAGGTTCTAAACTTTGAACCTTGAACTTGGAACTTTGAACTGACAGCTTTAGCGATCTCTGCCGAACGCTTTAATCTCGACATCAACGCCCGCCGGAAGGTCGAGCTTCATCAGCGCGTCTACCGTTTGCGGCGTCGGATCAAGAATGTCCATCAGCCGCTTGTGCGTTCTGATCTCAAATTGCTCGCGCGACTTCTTGTCAACGTGCGGCGAGCGCAACACCGTCCACTTGTTTTTAGAAGTGGGAAGCGGAATCGGCCCCGCGACGCGCGCGCCGGTGCGCTTTGCTGTCTCGACGATCTCCGATGTGGATTGATCCAGCACCCGGT
>JBPCPQ010000365.1:0-7602 GCA_050999015.1 Pyrinomonadaceae bacterium
TTGATTCTTTTCTCTGTTTTGACATGTGGATGGACTCCTTGCGCGTCAGGTTCCGTCCACGCTACACGCCCCAACTCTCTCACTCAAACCTTTTACTTCTTTCGTTTATAATGCGTTCGCCCTACCCGAACCAATGAGCGTTGACACGGCATGCAGCCGCCGATAAAATGTCTGTCTTCTTGTGATTGTCTCAGCTAACGAGAAGGATTGGTCATGAGTTTAGTCAAAATCATCATCATTACGCTTGCCGTCATTTTAAGCATACTCTTTTTCGGGCAGTTCTTGTTCTAAGCTTTTCGGCGGCATGATACTTGTTCACGCAGCGAATTACAGCCCTTTGTCTCCGCTGCGGGCTTCAGTTTATTTCTCGTCTCTTTTCCTTCTTGTCCTGACAACTTCACTGCCATTCGCGCCACAGGCTTTCGCGCAAGACTCGAACATATCACCCGACGAAGTAATCCGTATCAACACAGACTTTGTTACTGTTCCGGTGGTCGTCACCAACGGACGCGGCGAGCGTGTCTCCGGGTTGATGAAGAATGACTTTACTGTACGCGATGAAGGACGAATGATAGACATTACTTACTTCGGCACGGGTACTGACCGCGTCGCATTGGCTTTTTTGCTCGACGCATCCGGGAGTACGCGCGACATCATCGCGCAGCAACGCGAGACGGCACTCGCGCTCCTTTCGCGCTTTGGGCAGACGTCTCGCGTTGCCGTCCTGCACTTCAGCAGCCAATCGGAATTGGTCGTTCCTTTCACGGACGATGCCGCCAAAGCCGGTTCCGCTTTCCGCCTCCTTCCGCTGCCCGGTCAGCGCACCGCGATCTTCGATGCCGCGCTTGCCACCGCCCGCGAGTTCAAAATTAACGAGCATCAACCAACTGAACGCCGCATCGTAATTTTAATCAGTGACGGGTTGGACACCGCAAGCACGGTGACGGCGGCCGACGCCATCCGCGAAGCGAATGCGCGGAATGTCTCGTTCTATGTGATTCATTTGCCGCTTTACACACCACGCGGCGGAAGGCTCGCCGCGCGCCCCACGTCGAAGGGTTTCCGCGAACTCGCCGCGCAGACCAGCGGGCGCTTCTTCACCGTCGGCGACGCACAATCGTCGCTGAATCCGCACGCTAAATACAATCTCGATCCTGTATTTAACGCCATCGCCGATGACTTGAATGGGCAATATGTGATTGGCTACTACTTGTCTTCACCTGACGACGCCCGGCGGTCTCGGCGAGTGGACGTTGCTTTAACGTCTCCCCGCCATCGTAAACTGCGAGTCCGCGCGCTTCGTGAAGGCTACAGACTAAACGACAGATGATGAGCGACGGGTGATAACATGAAGCCGCACTTTTATCCCTTTGCAATTAAAGATCATTGTGGCTGACAGACTATGAACGACAGTAACTCAGAAGGAATGCGCCAGATTCGCCGCGCGCTGATTAGCGTCTCAGACAAAACAGGCGTCGTTGAATTTGCTCGCGCTCTACAAAGTTTCGATGTCGAGTTGCTTAGCACCGGCGGTACGGCGAAAACATTGCGCGACGCCGGACTCGAAGTACAGGACGTCTCGGACGTGACCGGATTCCCTGAGATGCTTGACGGTCGCGTGAAGACACTTCACCCACGCATTCACGGAGGATTGCTGGCCGTTCGTGATAACGCAGAACACGTCACGGCTCTCGAAGAGCATGGGATCGTGCCGATTGATTTGATCGTCATCAACCTCTACCCATTTGAGGGGACGATTGCGCGCGAAGGCGTCACGCTCGAAGAGGCCGTGGAGCAAATAGACATCGGCGGCCCGGCGATGATTCGCTCGGCGGCGAAGAATTTCGGGGACGTAGCAGTTATCGTCTCGACCGCCGAATACAGGGCGATTGTTGAAGAGATGCAACGCAGCGGAGGTCAAATCTCACTTCCGACCCGCCGCCGGCTGGCGGTGCATGCTTTTCGACGCACCGCCATGTATGACGCTGCTATCTTCACGTACCTTTCATTGAAGATCGCGCAGGGAAACGAGGAAGCCCTCGGCTCGAGCGGCGGCGGGGGCATCGGGAGTGTAGCTGGCGGCTTTCCCGTCGTGCCCGTCAAGGATTTAAATGAGAACTTTGCTGATCGTCCTCCAGACTTCGCACGGTGGACGTTGCGGAAAGCCAGCGACTTACGCTACGGAGAAAATCCGCATCAGAAGGCAGCCCTCTACGATATGGGTGAGCGCGGCGGGGTCGCCAATGCTGAGGTGCTCTCCGGTAAGGAGATGTCTTTCAACAACTATGTTGACGCGGACGCCGCTTGGCAACTCGTGTGTGACTTCGATGCGACGGCGTGCGCGATTATCAAGCATATGAATCCTTCGGGCGTTGGCACGGGCGCGATTCCCGAAGAGGCTTACCGGCGTGCGCTGGCGACTGACCCAGTCTCGGCCTTCGGCGGTATCGTCGCTTTTAACCGCACTGTTGACGAATTGACTGCGAAAGCGGTGATAGAGATTTTCACCGAAGTCATCATCGCGCCGGACTATGAAGAAGTTTCAATTGAAATTCTGAGAACCAAAAAGAATCTGCGGGTTTTGCGCGCCGGGGAAGCGCGGCAGGCCGAAGGTCTGGACTTCAAAAGAATCTCAGGCGGCATGCTCGTCCAGACCCGCGACACGCACCGCCTGATGCAGAACAACTTAAAAGTTGTCTCCCAGCGCGCGCCGTCAGCGGAAGAAACTCGCGCCCTACTGTTCGCGTGGACGGTTTGTAAGCACACCAAGTCTAACGCGATTATATACGGGCGCGACGGGCAGACAATCGGCGTCGGCGCGGGGCAGATGTCGAGAGTAGACTCGGTGCGTATCGGCGCGGCGCGCGCGCAACTCCCGGTCGAGGGTTCGGTGCTCGCCTCCGACGCCTTCTTTCCCTTCCGCGACGGCGTGGACGAAGCCGCGCGACACGGAATCACCGCGATCATCCAGCCCGGCGGCTCCGTGCGTGACGCCGAAGTAATCGCTGCCGCCGACGAACACAACCTTGCGATGGTCTTCACCGGCGTGCGCCATTTCAAACACTAGGTTGATTTGCGATTGCCGATTTGCGATTTACTGATCTAGCGTGGACGTAAAGATGACCCGTCAAATCGCAAATCGGCAATCGCAAATCTAAAATTCTACGCTTGCTCTGGCGACCGCCTTTCATTGATACTTGCGTTATGCAAACAGGGCAGTCAAACCGCTCCCCCGAAAAACCTGTGATCTATTTGCCTTAACCGGAAGGGACAGACGTATGGAAAGTTCGGAACAAATTTTTGATGCGAACGGCGGCGCTCCACTCCGCTGCCGCTATTGCGGGCAACTGAATCAGACTCGCTCCATTAACGGTCAGGCCAAGTGCGGGCGCTGCCGCCTGCCGCTCTCAGGCACCGAGCATAAAAAGTTCGCCGACCTCGATAAGCATGATTACGTGCATCCGTCGGACAGCCGCGCGCTCGCCGCATTGCGGGCGATACCGGGCATTGACGTAGCCGTGAAGAAGTTGCTCGCGGTCACGGGTGAGTCAGCGATTCACGTCATCTTTATGGCGAGCGCGGTGCGCGTCACACCCCAGCAATGTCCCGATCTACACGCTAAACTACAGGTCGCCTGTACCACCCTCGGCGTTGATATGCCGGAGCTTTACGTGCAGCAAAGCCCGATTGTTAACGCCTTCACCGGCGGCGTCGAGCGACCCGTCATTGTGCTCCACTCGTCGCTGCTCGAACGTCTGACGGATGAAGAAGTTTTAGCCGTCATCGCGCACGAAGTCGGGCACATTCATGCCGAACATGTTTTGTACCTGACCGTCGCTCGTCTGCTCGAAGCGTTGGCGAATGTCGCGCTTGCGGCGGCTCCGGTGGCCGCACTCGTCGCGCAGATTCTTTCGGGCACGATGCGCGCGGCGCTCCTCGCGTGGGCGCGGCGGGCGGAACTTTCGTGCGACCGCGCAGCGCTGCTCGTCACGCAGGACGCCGACGTGATCGGGCGCACGATGATGAAACTCTGCGGCGGCACGTTCGCCTCGAAGGTTGATTACGATCAGTTTTTACAACAGGCGCGCGATTTCCAGAAGAACTACGACGACAAGGCGCTCGACCGCTTCTGGGCCGACATCATCGCGTCAGGGCTGACACATCCCTTCCCGATCTGGCGCGTCTCAGAAATTCTCAAATGGGTTGACAGCGGCGAGTATCAGCGTCTGATGAACGATGAACCGCAGAGCGCGGCGGCTTAAACGAGTTCAAAGTTCAAAGTCAAGACGTTAAATATCTTCCGCCTTAAGCTTTGGATTTAAACTTTGAATCTTGAACTTTGATCTTCTATTTTATGCTTGAAAACAAATACGGAATTATCTTCGGCGTTGCCAACAAACGGTCAATCGCGTGGGCATCAGCGCAGGCCTTGAGCGAAGCCGGGGCGCGGCTGGCGTTCACATACCAGAACGAACGCTTACATGAGAACGTGGAAGGATTGGCGAAGGAGTTGCCGGATTCGCTGCTCTCGTAGTGCGACGTGGTTAAGCCTGAAGAGAGCGAGGAAACATTCCGACTCGTCGGCGAGAAGTTCGGGCGTCTCGATTTTCTCATCCACAGCCTCGCCTTCGCGCCGCGCGAAGCGTTGGAAGGCGAGTACCTGTCAACGTCGCGCGATGCTTTTTTGACTGCGCTCGACATCAGCGCCTATTCGCTCGCCGCGCTCGCCCGCGCCTCCGCGCCTTTAATGACCGAAGGCGGAAGCATCGTTTCGATGACTTATTACGGCGCGGAAAAGGTTGTGCCGAACTATAACGTGATGGGCGTGGCGAAGGCCGCGCTCGAAGCGAGCACACGTTACTTAGCCGCCGACATGGGCAAGCGCAACATCCGCGTCAACGCGATCAGCGCCGGGCCGATCAACACGCTCGCGGCGCGCGGCGTCGGCAACCTCAGCTCGATGCTGAAGCACCACGCGGAGCGCGCCCCCTTGCGCCGCAATGTCGAAGCCCGCGAGGTCGGCAACGCCGCCCTCTTCCTCTGTAGTCCCCTCTCCTCCGGCATCACCGGCGAAGTGCTCCACGTAGACTGCGGCTACAACATCATGGCATTCTAAAATAGAGGTCAGAGGTTGGAGGTCAGAGGTTAGTAAAGACAGCCTTTAACTGACCTCTGACCTCTAACCTCTGACCTCTTTCTTATGGCTGAGACTGACGCGAAAGACCAACCGGCTCGTTCTGTGACACAGGACGAGCAACTGCTTGAGACACCGAAGCCGGACGAGTTCACGCACACCGACACGTGGCGAGTCTTTCGGATTATGGGGGAGTTTGTCGAGGGCTTTGACGAACTGGCGACCGTCACGCGCGGGGTTTCGATCTTCGGTTCCGCGCGCACCCTTCCCGACGATCCGCAGTACCTTGCCGCTGAGGAGACGGCGGCGCTCCTGACACGCGCGGGCTTCGCCGTGATTACGGGCGGCGGCCCCGGCATTATGGAAGCCGCGAACAAGGGCGCTCTAGAGGCGGGCGGCGTGTCCATCGGCTGTAATATCGAGCTTCCTTTCGAGCAGAAGCCCAACTCGTACCAGACGCGCACGCTAATCTTCAATTACTTCTTCGTGCGCAAGACGATGTTCGTCAAATACAGCACCGCCTTCATCATCTTCCCCGGCGGCTTCGGCACGCTCGACGAATTGTTCGAGTCGCTGACGCTGATTCAAACACGTAAGATCAAAAACTTCCCCGTGATTCTTTTCGGCTCTCAATTCTGGAATGGAATGCTGAAGTGGATTCAGGAAGTGATGTTGACTGAGAGGAAAATCTCGGACATTGACCTTCGTCTGCTGCACGTTACTGACTCCCCAGCCGAAGCCGTCGAGATTGTCGTCAGAAGCCAGGACTCGTTGCGCCAGTTAAGCAAAAACACTTCCTACGATTACTAACCTCGGCGTGGCTTGGATTATTGGTTCGGTGCTCACGTGTTTCGCAGCAGGAGAACTCAATGATTATCGTTCGTGCTGAAACAGTGGAAGATTACGCGGCAGTTCGTCAGGTCAATGAATTAGCTTTTGGCGGCTCGGATGAAGCGGTTCTGGTGGACAAGCTGCGAGCGGTGGCCGATCCACAAATCTCGCTCGTCGCTGTTAAGGATGGGCAAGTCGTCGGGCACATCTTCTTCAGCCCCGTCTCAATCGAGATCAGTGACTCTGCTTCTCTGGCGTTAGGTCTGGCACCGATGGCGGTTTTACCTGAGTACCAAAAGCAAGGGCTCGGTTCTCAGTTGGTGCGCGAAGGATTGAAGGAGTGTCAGCGTATTGGCTGCAATGTTGTCGTTGTGATTGGGCATCCTGAATACTATCCTCGTTTCGGATTTGTTCCAGCTAAGCAGAAAGAGCTAAGTTGCGAGTATCCTGTTCCTGACGAAGTGTTCATGGTGGCGGAGCTAAAACCTGAAGCACTAGATGGACGGCGAGGCTTGGTGAAATACCGGCCTGAGTTCAGCGACGTATGACTCTTTTCTTGGAGTCCCGCACCGGACAAGCGCTTGTATGTGACCGCGAATAGCGCAGCTTTCATCCGCAAGACGCCGTGCTTGATACGTTGAATGCGCGGCAGGTGAAGCGCGGCGTCATACGTAAACAGCATCAGGGGCGCGACGACGATGAATGCTATCGCCATCGCGCCCCTGACATACTCGAATCGTTTAACTATCCCTGACTGCCGCGCTCCACACCGGCGGCAACGGCGTGAGCTTTTGATCGCCCGCGCCGTTGCGGGCCGACAGTTCCCACCAACCATGCCAGATATGAAGTCGAGACATCCGTCACGGGCAGGGCAACGATCTCCGGGGTCTCGTAGCTGTGGAGGGCGCGCACTTCCCGCTCCAACTCTACGAAGTTAGTTCTTACCGTTTTAGCCAGCAGCAAAATCTCCGGCTCGCGGTGCACCTTCCCTTTCCAACGGTAAACAGACTGCATCTCCGGCATAATCTGCACACAAGCGGCGAGTCGCGCCCCGACGAGCATCTCGGCCAGTCGCGCGGCCTCTTCGCGGCTACCAGCAGTTATTAGCACAACGATAGCTTCCGCGTCTTTTGATTCAGGCATCGCTAACCTCCCAGCCCAAAAGGACGAATGATGAATAAGAATACAGAACACAGAAGACAGGAGAAAAACGATTCGCGGCTTCTTCATTCTGTATTCTGTATTCTGACTTCTGGTTTTCATTCATCGTTCATCGTTTCTTCTTCCGCGTCTTCGGCCATCGTCGTCCCCGTCAGAGGAGTCGTGTCGCCGCCGAAGAAGGAGTTGTAAATCTCCTGCGCGCGGTCATAGTCGCGCTCGTCAACCAAGATTACTGCACCCGGCGCGGTCACTGACAGAAGCGGCGAAAAAGCATCCATGCCGCCCGACTGCACGGCTGAGCGGACGCCGTTCTGCGTCAGTATGTCGTTTACCATCTCGGCCTCCGCCGGAGAACTGACGTTATGAAGCGGCACGAAGCGCGCCTCGCTGTGATCGTGCAGGGTATTTTCCGAAGTCAGACGCTCGACCAAAGGTGTGCCGTCATCCACGCATTCAGTAATGCCCGACTGATACTC
>JBPCPQ010000399.1:0-3242 GCA_050999015.1 Pyrinomonadaceae bacterium
GTTCCGCGACGCCTTCGCGCCGCGCCCCGCCGGGCAGCAGGTGTAACCCCGACGGTTCGAGCCTGATGATCGCCTCGTGGAGCGAGGCCTCGCCCGTGCGGACTTCCGCCAAGCCGATTGGCGCGTCAATGCCGAGGTAATCTGCTGCGCACGGCTGCCGCAAATCGCCGTCAATCAGGAGCGCTTTCGCGCCGTCGGTCTGCGCCAGCATCCACGAGAGGTTGAGCGCCGTCAAAGTCTTCCCTTCCATCACGCCGGCGCTGGTGATAACGAAAGCCTGCATCTTCCTGCGCTCGCTGGCATGCAGCACGCGCGTGCGCAAGGAACGATACCGCTCGGTGTAAGCGGACTGCGGGTGTGTAATAGCCACAAGATGTGGTTCGACGCGCGCGGCGGAAATGTCTATGGAGACGAATTCCGGCGTGCGCGTCGAACCGGCAGCGCCCAAAGTTGCCCCAGCAATACGCGAAGCTTGTCCGCCGGGGAGTGCCGACCCGACGACGTGTTCGGTGTGCTCAGTGGACGCTGAGACGTGCGCCGCCTCCGGCGCGCGAAGAATAGACGAAGATTGTAAGATGGTGTCCGGCGTCACGACCGTGCCGGCGGCGATATTGTGGCGACCGTTTCCGGGAACCGAGGTCGCGCCCCGGGCGGCGTGAATCCGTCCCTCGGCATCGCGACTGGGACGGTCTTCGTCTCCGCTTATTTTCTGCACGCCGCTCGTCTCGGCGGCGCGTTTCAAGGCGTCATATACTCTGCCCATCAGATGTCTCCTCCGCGATCTCGGCGGTGGACGGTCGAGTCATCGCCGTTCGCCGCAGGTTGCGCGGCCTGCTCAAACTCTCGTTCAATCTCTTCCTCGTGCCGCGATTGTGAAGCGCCTGCGATTGCCCTCGGAGCCGCGCTCTCGGCCCCGGCGGCCCATAATTCAGTGCGCCCCGAAGCGCTGAAAATTCGTGCCGGGGCTTCGCGCTCCTCGCCCAGGTGACGGCTCGGGTCCGGCAACATGTCGAACGTCTCGGCGACTTCTTCGATAATCGTGCGACTGATAGTCTCCGCCCCGGCGGCGTAACCGTTTAAGAGCGCGTTGTCGCAGAGATTATTGATCTGACGCGGAATCCCTTCCGAACAGCGGAAGATGTAATCAATCGCGCCGGGCGAGAAGATGTCCGTCCGCTCCGCGCCGGCGACGAGCAGACGCGAAATGATGTAGCGCTCCGTCTCCTCGATGTTCGGCAGCGGCTTGATTTCGCACCGCAACGCGACGCGCTGCTTGAGTTGGCGCAAGTCCGGGTTGTTGAGCACGTCGCGCAACTCCGGCTGCCCCGTGAGAATGATCTGTAACTGCTTCGCCGAGTTGGTCTCGAAGTTCGACAGCAGACGAATTTCTTCAAGTACGGAGGTCGAAAGGCCGTGCGCTTCGTCAACGATGAGCGCAGTGCGCAGGCCGCGCGCGTGGCGCGATTCAAGCGTCTTGCCGAGCGCCAGCAGCAACTCAGACTTATTGCTCCACTCCGGCACGTCGAGCAACTTCGGCGACGAGACGTACTGGTAAAACTCCGTCACCGTCATGCGCGGGTTGAAGATGTAGCCGACGAGCACGGCGCGGTCGAGGCGTTGCAGCATCCACCACAGAATGGTCGTTTTGCCGGTGCCGACTTCACCTGTCACGACGATCAGGCCCTTGCCGCTTTCGATGCCGTAATGCAGATTCGCCATCGCTTCGGTGTGCGACGGAGTGAAGTAAATGAAGCGCGGATCAGGTGTCAGCGCGAAGGGTAACTCTTTCAACCCGTAAAATTCTGTATACACCGTATTCTCGAAGCCTCCCTCCGAAGCGTCAGTGAACGCCCGGGGTGAAAAAAAGTTTAGAATCAAACTGCTCGAACCATCTCTGTATTCATCTCTCGGCGCGCGATTGTCTCTTCCCACGCTAGGCTCGATACGCCACCAACTCAAGCAGGCGCGTGACCCTCAATAAAATAATCAGCGCCGGGACGCTGGCGACAGCGACGATGACCCCGGCGAAGGCGAAGGCCATGCGGCGTAGCTTCAGGCTGCGCTCTTCGCGCGGCGTCAACATCTCCGGCAACATCGCCAGCACGGGCAGCCCGGTGTAATGCTCGGCGTCAGTCTTCGTCTGGATCGTGAGTAAGCGCGGCACCTCGAAAAGCGCGGCGCAAAGAAATCCGACGGCGAGACCGGCGATGACGCCCATCGCAATCAGCACCGGACGCTTCGGCGCGACCGGACGCGACGGCATGTTCGCCGCGTCGAGCACCTCGATGGTCTCGCCGCGTTGCGTGGTCGCCACCTCTTTGACTAAATCCGCTCTCTGCTGTTGCGCGCGCATGTCATCGTAGGCGGCCTTTTTAGCGCCGTACTCGCGCAGGATGACTTCAAGCCCGACCTCGGTTTGCGGTGCGCCGCTGAGTTGGCTGTTGATCTGCGCGATTTGCGCGTCGCCCTGCGCCAGTTGACTCTGCATGCGCTGCATCTCGTTTCGGATCATCTGCAAGCTGTAGTCAATGTTTTGCAGCCGGGGGTCAACCGCGGACGTTAGCTTTCTCTCTCTGTCCGCAACCTGTTGCTCATGTTCTTTCACCATGTCATCCATCTGCTCTTTAATGGAATCAATTTGCGTCTGAACAGCAACGACATCCGGGTGCTTCGGTCGCAGGGTCAGAAGCAAATTAGTTTTCGCGGCTTCCAACTGCGTCTTGCTCTTGATGAGTTCCGCGTAGCCGGGCGACGTTTTCGGATTTCCCATAGTCGTAACGTAATCGTCTATATCCTTCGTGCGCTGCTTCGCGATGTCGCCCTTCTGGTTTTGCAGCATCGTGCTTTGATCGCGCAGCCGCCCGATCTCAGTCATCAGCGACTTTTGTTGCTCACGCAATCCCGCCAACTGTCCGAGCAGAGAGTTGGCCGTCGAGGGCAGTTGCCCGGCATTGCTCGTCATAAATGCGATGCGCTCTTTGTCTGTCGCGTCGAGTTCTTCTTTCGCCCGCCGGAGTTTTTCACTGACAAAGCTTTCCGTGTCTCCGGTTTCTCTCGTCGTCGCCTTTAACTGCTCGTCTATGTATTTGGACGCCAATTCTGCCGCCACCCTCTGCGTGGTTGTCGGGTCTGGGCCGAGAAAGGAGATGTTGAAGCCGTTCGTGTCATCGCGGCTGCTGTTTAATGTGAGTTTGATGTCCTTAGTTTTCATCTGCTCGATAAGCAATTCCGTCGCCTCACCC
>JBPCPQ010000309.1:0-3409 GCA_050999015.1 Pyrinomonadaceae bacterium
CGGTGTTCTCTGGGGAGAAGGACATCGCCGGCCTTTTATCTTGCCTGCCACGCTCGCACAACGAAGCTGTACGCTCGCTTTAGCCCTCAGTCCATACCGCAGCATACCCATTTCAGCACAGGGCAGATGATGTAAGCCCCGAAAAACCTGACACACATACGCTGCGCGTCTCTTCGGGGTATCGACGGGGAAGCCTCGAATAACCCCGCTCCGGCTTTGTTCGGGCCTTCGGGGTATGGTATAAGCCGCCACCATGCCGATGACCAAACAAGAGGTCGCCGACTTCCTTTCCGTGAGCACGCGAGCCGTTGAAAGCTATGCCGCCAAGGGGAGACTCTCAGTCACCTATACGAAGGGCAAGCGGGGGCAGATAGCGGTCTTTGACGATGGGGAAGTGAAGCGGCTCAAAGACGAACTGGCGCAACCGGCCTACCCTCAGCGGCCCGGCGTCTCAAGCCCCGAACAAACACACACACAAGCCATCGTGCCTTTCGGACGTTCGGGGCTAGTACACCGTCAGTCTGAAGTTGAAGGATAAAGTCGTTGCAACTTTCGCCGCGCATCCTCGGCCGTAAACCGCCACTCGATCTTGGCGCAGGCGGCGTTGCGCGCCTCTTCCAACTGCTTGATTTCTCTCTTGAGCGTTGCTTCGTCCCCGATGCGCCGATCCAAACACTGACGACTGAAGACGCTCAACTCGATCTCGGCGATGTTCAACCAACTGCCATGCTTCGGCGTGTAGTGAAACTCCAGTTTGCGCAGGATCCGTCTGGCCTCTTCCGGCGCGAAGGTCTCGTACAACGACGCCGGCTTGTGCGTGTTCAAGTTGTCGAGGACCACTCGCACCCGCTCGGCTGCGGGGAAGCCTTCGTCCACGAGCCATTGCATCTGGTGCGCGAAGTCCTTCATGGTGCGCCGGTCGGTGACGGCGACATGCCGCCAACCGCGCTTCGGCTCACACATCATGAACAGGTTGCAGACCCCGTTGCGCTCATACTCATAGTCGAAGCGCTCCACCTCTCCCGGGCGGGCGGGCAGTGCCGTCCGAGTCTCGGCAATCAGTTGCTTGCTCGTCTCGTCAAAGCCGACGGTAGGCCGCTTCTCGTCGTAATCTTCGGCGTACAAATCGAGCACGTCTTCCATGCAGGCGACGAACTCCGCGTTGACTTCGCCGATACACCACTGCTTCTTCAGCCAGGGTTTAAGTTCGTTTTTTTGAGCACCTGGCGGACGGTCTCGCGGGCGATGGAATCGGTGAACTTCAACTCCACGACTTTGTCCGCCAACAATTGCAACGTCCAGCGGGCGCGTCCCGTGGGCGGCGCGCTGCACGCGACGGCAATCAGATGCGCTTCCTGCTTGCCCGTCAACTTGGGCGCTTGCCCGCGTCGTGGTCGCTCGGTGAGGCAGCCCAAGCCTTCTTCGACAAACCGCTTGCGCGTGCGCTCGACCGTCGCAAATCCGGTCCTGAGCGCAGCCACGATCTGCTCGTCAGTCGAGCCTTCTGAAGCCAGCAGCAGGATACGTGTGCGCGTCACTTTGCGCGAAGAGTGTTTGCCACGCCGGATAAGTTGGCGTAATTCTTCGCCCTCTTCAGGTGATAAATCAACGAGGTACTTTTTCTTGGGCATCAGTGGTTCGACTCCGTTCGTTGGTCTGAACCAAACTATACCCGTTCAAAGAGCTAATCATCAAAACTAGACTGACGGTGTAGTAGTAGAATTTTACTATATTGTTGAATGAAAATAGAGAATCAAAACTCATAATTATAAGTTGTCCGACATTAGGTTTTGCAAGGTTAAGGCCTGACTTTTAAGAATGAAATGAGAAAACTCTGGCCGTGGCTGGCGATTTTAGCGGTGACAATAGCCACCGCGATCCAACTCGGACGACAGGGGCGCGCGTGGTTCTGCGCTTGCGAGCGCATCCTCCTGTGGACGAGTGAAGCGTGGAGCGAGAACACTTCACAGCACCTCTTAGACCCATACAGCTTCACGCACATGCTCCACGGTTTCGTCTTCTGCGGATTGCTGGCGTGGGGCGCGGTGCCGCGTCTGTCGTGGCAGTGGCGTCTGTGGTTCGCGGTCGCGGCGGAAGCCTTGTGGGAGATTTTCGAGAACACGGAGTTCGTCGTCCGTCGTTATCGCGAGAACACGATGGCGCTCGGCTATCAGGGCGACACAGTCTTCAACTCACTCGGCGACATCCTCGCCTGCGCCCTCGGCTTTCTGCTGGCGCGGCAACTCGGCTGGCGGCGCGCGATTGCGGTTTTCGTGTTGACCGAAATCGTGCTGCTCATCTTGATCAGAGACAGCTTACTGCTGAGCGTTCTTCTATTGATCTATCCCGTTGACGCGTTCAAGTCTTGGCAGGCGGGACATTGAGCCGGTTATGCCGCGCCCAGTACCAGTAGACCGGCAGGCCGAGCAGGATCAGGCCGAGGCCGATGAGTGCCTGAACGGGCGTCGTCAAAAGCGTGTTGATGAGCAGCCAGCCTGTGACGAGCAGGAAGAGGATGGGGACGACCGGATAACCCCATGCGCGATAGGGACGTTCGGCATCGGGCATGCGGCGACGGAAGATGAAGACGGAGGCGGTCGTCAGCCCGTAGAAAATCCATGAGCCGAAGATAACGTAGTCGGTCAAGGTGTCGAACGAACCGGAGAGCGCGAGGATGCACGCCCAGACCCCTTGCAGGACGAGCGCGCCGATGGGAACGTGAGTCTTCGGCGAGAGCCGCGCGAGGTTTTGAAAGAAGAGTCCGTCGCGCGCCATCGCGTAAGGGACGCGTGCGCCCGTCAGGATCGAGGTGTGGAGCGTGCCGACGGAAGAGAACAAGAGCGCCGCCGCGATCAAACTGACGGCAAAGGGGCCGAGGAAGGTGCGCGCCACTTCCGAGGCGACCGAAGAGGCGGCGGGGACGCTCGCCACGGCAGTCGGCGCGAGCGCGTAGAAGTAAGCGATGTTGACGAAGACGTAGAGTGAGATGATCGTGATCATGCCGCCGATGAGCGCGAGCGGGATGTTGCGTTGCGGGTTCTTCACCTCGCCCGCGACAAGCGTTAGATTATTCCAACCGTCGTAGCCCCAGAGAGCGCCGAGCATGGCCGCTCCGAAGCCCGCCATCCCGGCGCGCGCGCCCGCGCTCACTCCCTCGCACGCGCCGCCCGTGTTCGCCATCCCGAAATGCGACCAGTCGCCGTCTCCGGCAAACAGCAGCGCGCCGATGCCGACGAAGAGCACGAGCGCGATTTTAACGCCCGTCAACACCGTCGCGATATGTCCGCTCACGACGACCGCCGCACAGTTGATGAAGGTGACAATGGCGATAGCAGAGAGCGCAACGACTTGCAGATAGCCGAAGGGCAGGGCGAAGCCGCCGAGGTTGAGCGTGAAAAAGGTCGTGTTG
>JBPCPQ010000086.1:0-2342 GCA_050999015.1 Pyrinomonadaceae bacterium
GGCTCGCCGCGCAGTTTTCCGAGACAATCCCAAATCGCCAGATCAATCGCACTAATGGCGTGGATGGGCAGACCTTTGCGCCCGTAAGGCATCGTCGCGCGCCACATTTGATCCCACATCAATTCGACATCGCGCGGGTCTTGTCCCTCGACGAAGCGACTCAGATGCTTCTCGATGATGTAGCACGCCGGCTCGCCGCCGACGCTCGCGCCGACTCCGGTCGTACCATCTTCAAGCTCGACCTCGACCACCACCGTACCGAGCGCGTTGATGCCCCAACTCACGCGCGACGCTTTGTATTCCTCATAGACCGACATCGGATTGGCAATCGGCGTGTCAATAATCCAGTGGCCGCGATCTTGATTGTGATAGTCGGCCCCCGCCTCGCCCGGCTCGATGACGTATGCGCGCACCTCACGAATTTTCGATTTGTTCATGCAATCTTCCTTAACATTCAGAATCTTTGCCGAATCCCTCTGCGTCCTCTGCGCCTTCTCTGCGCTCTCTGCGGTTAAATACTTCTAACCGTAGAGGACGCGGAGAAGGTGCAGAGAGCGCAGAGAGTTCCCCACTTCAAAAATCGAAGTTATCAATGTTCCCCTTATTGAAGATGAACGGCGTGCCGAGCATCACATCGCCGCCGCGCACCTCGATTGATCCGAGACGCCCGGCTTTCATTGAACTATCGCCGCTCTTCAGTGCGCCGCTCGCCAGAGAATGCGCAGCGTGAACAGTGAGATAGCCGAGGTCGCGCGTGTTCCACAGGACGATGTGGTCAATCACTCCGGCGTGAATGTAAGGCTTGCACATATTCGGCAGCGACAGCCCCGTCACTTTCACATCGTCGCGACCTGATTGCTTGACGGCTTCGGCGGCTCCCGGAACGGCGGGCGCGGCGATGCCCATCACGACTTTCACATTCGGGTAAACTTTCAGAATCGTCTGCGTCTCGCTAAACGCACGGTCGCGGTCGCCGTCGCTCGGCCTGATTGTCACCAATTTCATGCGCGGATATTTTTCCGCGAGCCGGTTCTTGATGTGCTTGATCCACTCGTTCTGATTCGCGGCGCTGAGGCTGGCGGTGACGATGGCAAAGTCTCCCTCGCCATTCATCACGCGCGCGGCCTCATCCGTCAGCGTTTCGCCGATGCCCTGCGGCGTCGCTTGGTTGATGAAGAAGTCGCGCGCGTCCGCTTTGGCGTCGGCGTCCCACGTGACGACTTTGATTCCGCGCTCGTGCGCCTTGCGCAGAACCGTCGAAATGCCAGCTTCGTTTTCGACACTGACGGCGATCACGTCAACCCCTTTCGTGATCCATCCTTCAACAACTTCGTTCTGCTTCGCCGGATCAAGATCGGTCGGCCCGTCCCAAATTAACTCGACGCCCATTTCGCGCGCCGCTTCTTCCGCCCCCAGCCGGCAACTGACGAAGTACGGATCGCCCTTCGCCTTCGGCATCATCCCGATTGTGACGCGCTGTGTGGGAGAAGTCGCCGCGCTTCCACCAACGACGTTACTGCCCACCGGTATGCCCGCTTCCTGACGCAGCGCGCGCACCAGCAACCAGTTGCTGCCGGAGACAATCAACGCGCCGAGGAGAATCACGGCACTGAGGACGGCGACTTGCGAGTTTCTCATCTCCAGTTCCCTTTCAATACTGGTAGGTTTATGACTCCGTATCGTTTGCTCAAAAAGACGGTCGGCGGCGATGGTCACGATCAGCAACACGCCAGTGAGAATCCCGGTCAACTCCGCCGGCAGCGCGGCGAGCCTGAGACCGTTCTGCAAAACCACAATCGCAAAGAGGCCGAGGATCGTCCCGACGATTGTGCCGCGCCCGCCGAAGATCGAAGTGCCGCCGAGCACCACCGCCGTGATCGCCATCAATTCGTAGCCGGTGCCGGCGTCAGATTTCGCCTGTCCGAGATGCGCGATATAAATAATGGCCGCGAGGCTTGCCGCTAAACCCGCGAGCACATAAATAAGGCTCAAGCGATTGGCGACGGGTATCCCGGCGTAGCGCGCTCCTTCAGGCGAGTGTCCAATCGCATACAGCGCGCGACCAATTATCGTGCGGTGCAGCATCAACCAATAGCCGATGACAGCCGCGAGCAAAACAATCGCCTGCGGCGGAACAACGCCCCATAGATACCCTTGACCAAGATAGAGAAAGCTCGCCGGAAAGTTCGTGAAGTTATCAACTCCGCCGGTCAGACCCTCAGCCAATCCGCGAAAAAGCGAGTACGTTCCGAGCGTGACGATCAGCGGCATAATACGCAGGCGCGTAATCAACAGCGCGTTGACCGCGCCGCCGAGCGCGCCGACGACGAGCGCCACTAACG
>JBPCPQ010000004.1:0-4445 GCA_050999015.1 Pyrinomonadaceae bacterium
GCTCAAGCGCGGCGCGCATCGCACGAATATAAATTTCGGTTTTGCCGCTTCCCGTCACGCCGTGCAACAGAAATGCCGCATAGTCGCGACCGCGTAGCGCGCTCTCAATATCATGGAGCGCGGCGGCCTGCGCAGACGTGAGCACGAAATCGTCCGGGTCGGGCAGCATGGCGCCCGCTAGCGGGTCGCGGCGCACCTCGCGGGCGTACACTTCAATAACGCCACGACGCTCCAGCGTCTGGATTGTTGAAGCGCTGACGGACGCAGCTTCCAACAGTTCGGCGAAAAACATCTCGCCACCCGTCGCGATGAGCGTTTCAATGATTCGCTCCTGCGTCGCGGTGAACGCGCGCGCGGTTTCTTCCGCGTGCTCTCTGAGCGGTCGCAGTCGCACGGCCTTCTGGCGCTTGATCCGCGCGAGCGCGCTTCTTGCGCGGTGCGCCGAAGTGATCCACCCGGCGCGTTCGAGTTCGCGGGCAAGTTTGGCCGAGCGCGCCTGTCCCATTTCACGGGCGAGGGTGTGGATCGCAATCTCTGATTCGTCAGCAATCAATTGAAGTGTGCGTGCTTTGGCGGTCGAAAGAGATTTGCCGGACAACCGCGCGAGTTCGTCGCGCCCTTCCGCGGTGACGGAGAGAATCTGTTCGATGGTTGAGTTAAGTCCGGCGGGCAGCGCGGCCTTCAGGACTTCGCCCCACGGTGCGGCATAGTAGTCGCTGATCCAGCGCGTAATCTCCAGAACCTCCGGCGTCAGCAGCGGCTCAGCGTCGAGCAGTTCCTCCGCCTCTTTAATCTCAGACTCGTCGAGTTCCAGTGCGGGGTCGAGCGCCGCGTGAAGCGCGACCGTATAGCCGGTGACGAGTTTGCGTCCGAAGGGAACGAGCAGGCGTGCGCCGATCTGCACGTCGGCGCGCAACGCGAGCGGCAGCCGGTAGGTGAAAGTCTGTGCGACGCGGAGCGGAAAAGCGACCTCCGCGTACTGCGGCGAAGCGCCAGTTTCGGCTGCGTTGTTGATTGAAGCGACGGGACGTGACACGGGGAGTAAAAGTAACGTGAAGATGGCAAAAATGGAAAGCCGCGAGAAACAAAAAGGATTGCAGGGAGGTTAAAAAGAAGGCCACTCTAAAGTTTATTAGAGTGGCCTTGTGATAACGGTTGGCTGAACTCTTTTCGCTACTGTTTTGTCACCGGCCTGCCTTCAGTGTCGAGGACGATGATGTCGCCGAGTTTTAACTCTTCAACACCAGACCGAATCTTCGACAAATCGCCGACAAGCAACAGCGTCGCCTTGCCGGGGACAGCGTACTTCTGTGCTGCGGCGTTGACCGCGGCGAGCGTCGCGCGTTGCAACTCGTCAGGCTCGCGCTGTAACTCAGACATCGGAAGTCCCTGCGACCAGAGGGTAGCGATCTGTCCGACGAGCTGGCCGAGCGATTCAAAGTTCTGCGCATAGCCGCGCACGCGATTAGCCTTCGCGTCGGCGAGTTCCGTCTCAGTGATCGGCTTCCCTCCGCCGAGAAAGCGCAGTTCGTTGACGAATTCCACTATCGACTCCTTCGTCTTGTTCGTCTGAACGCCGCCTGATGCAACCCAGATTCCCGACTTGGAATAGAGCGACGGGAACGAAAAAGCGCCATAAGAGTAGCCCTTGTTTTCCCGTAGATTCAGGTTCAAGCGTGTCTGGAATCCG
This sequence comes from Pyrinomonadaceae bacterium, assembly GCA_050999015.1. Classification (GTDB taxonomy): domain Bacteria; phylum Acidobacteriota; class Blastocatellia; order Pyrinomonadales; family Pyrinomonadaceae; genus JBPCPQ01. Next base: position 1,691 of record JBPCPQ010000004.1, read on the forward strand.
CCGCCCCAAACCGCATCGGCTAAATTCAACTGGTAATAATCATCGGTTTTGCGCTGCGGCGCGGCGAGCAGTTGCGCGACCACGGTCTGCGCTGCGTCCTGCTTATCGATCAGGAACACTTTGCCCGCGCCGAGTGGCCGCGGGTCGGGAATCGTCACGGCGGGCGGTGCGGCGCCTGTCCATGCGAGGAAATTCTGCCTGGCAAGTTCCGTCGCTTCGGCAAGCGTGATGTCGCCGGCGAAAATCAGCGCCGAGCCGCCCGGCTTCCAATATGTTTCATGGAAGCGCGCGAGGTCGTCGCGGGTGATCGGTTTGACCGTGCCGGGCAGCCCCGAACGCGGGCGACCGTAAGGATGGTCAGGTCCAAAGACGAGCATGTTCTGAACGCGCGCCGCAAGAGCGTTAGGGTCATTTGCCTCCTGCGCAAGGTTGTCGAGATGCCGCTTCTTCTCGCGCTCGACTTCCGCCACAGGGAAGACGGGGTTGAAGATCACGTCGGCAAAAATGCTTATCGCCGGGGCGAGATTTCTCTTTAAGACTTCGAGTGAGACGGTCGAAGATTCGCGCCCCGCGAAACCTTGCAGCGATGTGCCGAGGTTGCCGAGTGAGTCCTCAATCTCAAGCGTGTTTTTCGTCTTCGTGCCCATGTCGATGTTGACGACGGTGAGGTGTGCCGTGCCTTCTTTGCCCGCCGGGTCAGCGACGCTCCCCGTCCGAGTCGCGAGCGCGACCGCTACCTTCGGCAGCTCGGGGCGTTCGACGACGTAAATCTCCAAACCGTTTTCCAGTTTCGCCGTTTTCACCTCGGGTGCGCGGAAAGGTTTGTCTGCGCCAATTGCTGGCTGCTTCGAGCGGTCGAGCGCGACCTGCGATTCGCGGCTGGATGTTTCGGGGTGAAAGCGGACGATGAGGCGGTTGCGCGTGTTCAGCCATTTAGCCACCGTGTCGCGCAACGCTTCGCTCGTCGCATTGCGGTATCGCGCGAGGTCCTCATCAAATTTGCCGGGGTCGCCGAAGTATGTGTTGTATTGATTCAGCCGGTCGGACTTACCGCCGAAGCCGCCGATCCGTTCGAGTCCTGAAACGAATTGGTACTCCAGCTTCGTCTTGGCGCGATTCAGCTCTTCCGCGGTCGGGCCTGATTTGGCGAAACGGGCGATCTCGTCCGTGATGATCCCCTCGATCTGCGCGAGCGATGCGCCGGGCCGCGCCGTCGCATCCACAATGTACATCCCCGAAATCTCGAACGACACCTGGAAGGCAGAGACATCAGTGCAAAGCTGCTTGTCGTAAACCAACACTTTCTTTAAGCGCGACGACAGACCGTCCGACAGAATGTTTGAGGCGAGGTCAAGTTCCGCGTCGCCGGGATTAAATGAAGCGTGCGCGTAATTCATGCGGCAATACGCCAACGTGCTAAGTCTATCGTTTCTTTGACTTCGGCGATTGGCTTGCCTTGTTTGTAGTTGCTCCAAGCGATGACTTGATACAGCCAAACACTGGCGATGACGAACGCCCCGTTACGACGTAAGCCCTTCGTCGGACAGTCCTTCAAGCCAACCGCTTGCATGATGCGTTGAAAGAGTAATTCAATGGTTTCTTTCCGCAACGCGAATAAGTCATGCTTCCAAGTTCTGTAACTGGGCGGCAATTGCTTCGGTGTCAACAGCCACCCGCCCCGCTCGGCATAAGCTGAGACCAACTCCGGCGAACCGAAACTTGTATCGCCCAACAACAACGAGGTAACCGGCATCCGGTTGGCGCGCAATGCTTCGAGAGCCAGATGCTCTTCGTATAAGTTGTTTGGCTGCCACGTGGCAAACAAAGGTATCGGAGCTGGCAGGAGTAAGGTCTGCAACAGGAGACGATAGCCCTGTACCCAGCCCCGATAACCGCTTTTGCTCCACCGGCTTTGCGTATCAACGTTTCGCAAATGAAGCGGAATAATACCCTGTTTACGCTGCTTATGATGCCACAGCGGGCCACGGGACTTGTACATCCGACCGTCAATCGCGCTGGCGACTTGCACCTCTGCCGATGGCTCGACCTCAGCGACAATGCGTTGACCGAGAGCGGCCACCTGAGTTTCAGCCTCCGGTTGCAAACTGTTAAGCCGACGTTCAATGGTGCGGCGATGCGGGACAGTTTCAAAGCCAAGTTCGCGGCGCAAGTACGAGTCTTTTTCCAACAGCCGCCGTAGCTCCAAGCCCTTGAAGGTGCGTAACGTGACCGCCACGACGGCTAGCAGCAAGAACGAGAGGGCGGTATATGTGCGCGGGCGACCCGGCTTGCCTATGACCTCTAGTTCTAGGTAGTGTGCCTTCACCTGTTGTACTAAGAGCAACAGGTGGTCGGGGAGTTGAGATTGTTGGTTGCTCATCACTCCCAATAATCTCAGAAATCACGCGATTTCTGCTCCCCGATCTAATTATGCGCACGCTTCGGTTTAGCTGAAAGCTTTACCATCCCATAAACTGAACGCGAGCCGACCGGCCTTGTGTACTCTTCGATGGCCGTCACAGATTCCTTCAAAGCATAAAAATGAACGTCCAGCTTACGTGCTGTCCACCATCGTAAGTACTGCTCAATGTCCATAGCGATCATAATCACCCCTGCATCAACAGTCGTCGCAGTTCACCGATGCGCGTCTCCGGTGCGCCGTATAGGTTGCGGTAATCGCGAATGGAGCGCGTGATTACTTCGTCGGCTTCGGCGCGGTCGTAAACGTCGGCGATCTCGACGCGGCGCGGCGCTT